>NZ_KV805009.1:0-56587 GCF_001811515.1 Corynebacterium sp. HMSC076G08
AACGCCGCAGGTCAGCGCGTACAGATGGGTGTACTCAGCGAACACCACCTCGATGTCCTCTGCCGCTGGGAGATCCTTCCCAACTGCAGCAGCGGCAACCGTCTGAGCTTGCTCGCGCTCACGGTCCAGCATCTCCCGGTGAATCTCATCGGCGTCTTCAAGACGCCGATACAACGCCAACTGCTCCTGACACGACTGCCGTCACTGCGGAGACAGCTGCAGTGGCTCCGCCTGATGCTGCGCCACTGTCAGCCATCGGGCTGCCTGCTCCACGTCCTCCTGTGTCACCGCGGTCTGCTGCCGTGCCTGGGTGACTTTCCACTGTGCGGTGTGCAAGTCATGCTGCTCGACCTTCTTCCTCCCGGCACCCTTGAGCCACCCGATCCCGCTGCCGGCAGCCTGCTCCGCATCCCGGAACTGTGCCTCTGCGACCCGGAGCAGTCCGGCACATCGATCGGCCTGCTCCTGGGCGGCCGTGAGTTTTTCGGCGGCCTGCTCGACCTTCCGCAGCGCGGTGGCCTCCTACTCCAGCGGCTCACTGGCCTGCTTGACCTTCAACTGCAGACCCCAGGGCTCACCGGCCAGACGCAGCAGGTGGTCGTCGACCTCCCGCAGCGGACGCTGCGCGTCCGGCCGCGGTGCCGCCACCTGGGTGCCCTCTAGCACCTCTGCCGGAGCCTCGGGACCTGCCACACCTGAACCAGCGGCCTGCCGGGCGGCGTAGGCGTCCAGCCGTGCTTCCCGCAACTGACGCCGGTGCTCCATCGCCTCGGCCATCGGCGTGCCGGCGAACGGGTGAACATCCACCGCAAGATCCGTCGACAGTCGCTCCATCGACCACCGAGCCCAGTTCTTGCCCCACACCGCGTGCGGGGTCACATCTGCCCGCTCCCGGCTGCACGCCGCGATCAGGAGATCCCGCGCGTACTCCACTGACTCTCGCTGGCCCCCGGAACCAGCAGCATCGGTAGCATCGACAGTCGTGGACCGGCCGTGACCGGTCTCCGAATCACCCGGCGACGTCTCCGCCAGATACAGCGCATTGACCTTCCGCCCACTCCGATCCCTCGGGATCGGCGACCGATTCCATCTTCGGGTACTCGATCACTGAGCAGCTCCGGGCGGCGAAGGCGAGCCAGTCCCGCAGCAGTGGCACCGGTCGGGCTTCTGGACCGACCAGTTCTCCGAGAATGGACCCGGGCGTCGACGGGCCGAGCCTCTAGGACTCCTGCTCGGTTACGAGAGCCTGCCGCGGGGACCTGCCGACCCACTTGCCTCACAGGAAAATATGCTGAGACACAACTCTAGAAGACGCGACCGGATATACTCTTGTCGAGCGCGGCTAAAGGTCGCGGCATCCGACTGAAGGATAATGCATGAAGGTTCTCATCACCGGTGGAGCAGGATACATTGGATCGACCATTGCGGCATGTTGCGAGGACAATGGCATAACGCCCGTCATCTTGGATGACTACAGCAAGGGGCTCAAAGAGTTCTCACGGCCGTATGCAAACTACGAAGGCGATATCGCGGACACCTGCGTAGTGCAGAACATCCTGTCTGAGCATCCAGATATCGATTCCGTCATCCACTGTGCGGCGAAAATCGTCGTTCCTGAATCTGTGTCCGCGCCACTCGACTACTATGAAAACAACGTCGCCAAGTCACTGACGCTTTTGCGTGAGCTATCCGGTCTCGGAGTCCGCCGCTTCATTCTTAGCTCGACCGCATCCATGTACGAAGCTGGTGATGACTACATGGTCGACGAGTCCGGAGCAGTCGCCCCTCAGAGTCCCTACTCGGCATCCAAATGGATGTTGGAGCGCGTGCTGCGCGATTTCGCTGCCACCGGTGCGATGAACGCGATCGCGTTGCGCTATTTCAATCCGATCGGCGCAGACCCTAGTATGCGTAGTGGCCTCCAGGATCCACATCCGACACACGCCCTCGGCAAGATGATCGAGGCGTATCGAAGCGGAGGGGTATTCACGGTGACGGGTGTCGATTGGCCCACGCGCGACGGTTCCGGACTTCGTGACTATGTGCATGTCTGGGACCTCGCCCGGGCCCACGTGGCGGCGCTTCAGAACTTCGACGAGGTCATCTCGAGATCCGAGATCGATGGTTTCGATATCATCAATCTCGGAACCGGAACGGGAACAACGGTGTTCGAACTCGCCGACGCGTTCGGGCAAGCGACCGGGAAGCCCCTGAATGTGCAGACAGCTCCTCCGCGGCTCGGTGATGTCGTGGGTTGTGCGACTTTGACCGACAAGGCCGAACAGCTCCTCAGTTGGCAAGCCGAGTTGAGCATCGCAGACGGGGTCAGAGATTCACTAGAGTGGGCAGAAAAACTCCCGTCTGTACTAATTCGCGAACGGTCCACCGCAATGGACGCCGGGGAAGCATGATGGATCATGATGGATGCCGTCAACGTCGTTCTGTTTCGGCATTCTCCTCGACCAGTTGAACTGTGGCACCTCAATGACCGCGACGCGATCATCTTGAGTCACGAAAGTTCTAGTTCCCGCTACAAATCGGTCCCGCCCGTTGATCAGTCGATGGTCAGGTTCCTTGTCGACTTCGAGGGGAAGGGTCACGTCATTTGGGCGCGGCACTAGTGAACTGGGCGAGGTGGACTTGGTGCGCATCCTCTTCGAGGACGACGAACTTCAACGAGTGGCCGAGGATGCCTCCTACATCCCCAAACGATGGGGTTCGGACATCATCAAGGCATATCGTAAGAAAATCCAGATCCTGAAGGGAGCCGTGGATGAACGCGACCTGCGGGCCATGCGGTCGTTACATCTGGAACAACTGAAAGGCGACCGAGCCGGGACCTCTTCGATCCGCTTGAACAAGCAGTTTCGGCTCATCCTCAAATTCGCAACCAACAGCGACGGCCGCGTGGTCATCGTTATTGAAATGGTGGATTACCACTGAGAGAAGGTGAACTCATGAATGCTCCAATTGCGGCGGAGCTATTCCCGGCCGGGGAGATCCTCGCTGACGAGCTAGACACACGCGGATGGACTCAGGCCGACTTTGCCGAGGTGCTCGGACGTCCGGCACAGTTTGTCTCGGAGATTATTTCCGGAAAAAAGGAGATTACGCGCGAATCCGCAGCCCAGATCGGTGCCGCCCTGGGCACCTCCGCGGAATTCTGGCTTAACCTCCAGGACTCCTACCTGTTATGGAAGCAGTCTCAGGACGACCGGACGCAGAACAACCTCAACGTCGTGAAAACCCGTGCACAGTTACGAGAGCTAGCCCCCGTCTCTCTGCTCGTCAAGCGGGGATACATCACCGCCACCGACGTACAAAGTCAGGCATGCGAGGTGCTGAACTTGTTTGGCAAGAAATCCTTTGAAGATCCCTTGGGGATAAGCTTCGCCGCCCGACGTAGTAACTGCGAGGAAAAGGTCACTGTTCTGCAGGAAGCGTGGGCAGCTTGCGTTAGAGCAACTGCCAGCGTTCTCGAGGCTGCCCCCTACTCCCGTAAGGCACTAGAAGACCTCGCCCGGACACTGTCGAGTAGAGCATGTGACCCGCAGGCTTTTGCTGAGTTCCAGACTCTGTTCGCCGAGGCAGGGGTGAAACTTGTTTATGTGGAGGCTTTTCCGGGAGGAAAACTCGACGGCTGCGCCATGATGGTCGACGGGCACCCCGTAATTGGCATATCGGGACGAGGGAAACGGCTCGATAAGATACTATGTACCATCCTGCATGAGACAGCCCATATATTATTGGGTCACCTTGTCGACAATGGCGAGGTCATCCTCGATGACCTATCAGATGACAGTGCCGATAATGAAGCCCAGGCAGACCAGCTGGCCAGCGAACTCGCGATCTCTAGCCCTTTACCGGCGGTTCCTGATCGTGTGCACTCATCCTGGATTAAAGAACAAGCCGACCACCTAGGGGTTCATCCCATTACCCTGATTGGAAGGCTTCAAAAAGAGGGTAACCTGTCGTGGAAAACCACTCTCGTGCGCAACGCTCCCACCGTCATCGCTCAGCTTGAAAGGTGGAAATCACCCCTCCCAGCCTGACTGAGATTGGTCGCTTCGTTCACCATCAGCAAGGCGTTTGCCTATCGGACACTGAAGGTAACGGAAGCGATGTACTTATTACGGAAAGGACACGGCTTGCTGCCGGCTCCGATGTCCAAGAATTTCTTCGCTACATTTTGAAAAAGTCGCGCACGAGCCTGCAGGACAATCACACTCACTGGGTGGACACACTCAGAGTCAATGCAACGGATCGCTGAAAGGATCAGCCCAAACCGTTCAGCGAGCTCTCGCTTAATCTCGGGGGAGAGGTTAGCATCGAAGACTTCCTTCAGCGCTTTGAGGTGTAGTCTAAAAATCCGACAAAACGACTGAATCGGGAAATCCGGCGGCGCACCGACGTTGTAGGAATCTCCCTTAACCGCAGTTCTGTAATCCGCCTGATCGATTCTGTGTTAGCTGAACAGCAGAATGATTGGATCCAGCAAAAGCGCTACATGTCGCTGGCAAGCTTGGAACAAACCCGAAACCTCATAGCCGCCAACACCTTCAATGCTAGTAGCACGAAGACCGCCGAAGAAGCAGCCTAATGAACTGACACCAACCTCGAGTCGGACCCCAACACCGCCCCGGACACTATCCTCGATTTAGAAAGAACAAACACACCACTTCCACAGGCCTAACCCTCTGGCAACGCACAAACTATTCGGCGTGCGTAAAGACTGAATAGTCAGCAGGCCGCGCACCTGCGGCAGCGGCGCGCTCAGCGGCCTTGAGGAAGTCGGCAACGACCTTGCGGTCATCGAGGTTGCGGCCGGAAATCGATAGGCGCACGGTGTTGCCGCGCTGGGCGGAGCGCTCCGCGGCGCGGATGATGTTGCGGCGCCACCACTTCGCAGAACCAAAACCCTCACCAAAGGACAGGTTGCGGGCTTGGTGGAGCTCGCCAGAGCGCAAATCATGGATACCTCGGGTAGAGGCGGCGAAGTCGAAGTCAAACTCGGGAAGGACAGTAAGCGTGCCTTCCGACATGCGCCAGCGCGGCGGCGCAAAGATAGTGGGCTCGAAGCCGATCTTTGCCATCTGCCGGGTCGCGCCCTTCAGGCGCAGGCGCGCCTCGTGCGCATCCAGGTTGGCAAACTCCGCGCGACGCCCTTGGACCGCCTGGTCAAAGCCATTGAGAATCAGCACGCGGCCCGATTCAGCTTGCTCACGAAGCCAAGACTGCGTAACCGCATCCTTAGCCAGGTGCCAATTGCCATCGATGTGTGGCGCTACGAGCAAGGACACCGGGATATCCGCTTTATCGAACTGCTCCAGCAGGTCAGCGGCCTGCCTTCGGGTGTCGTCGAAGATACTGGAAATCGAAACCAAAAGGTGGCCATGCATAAGGAAAATTATCGCACAGCCACCGCGCCGCCGCGCGCCGAGCGGGGGTGATGCTTAAGCCTCCGCCCCCGTAGCCTGGTTAATCAGCCACGCGTACTCGAATGCCGACTGCCGCCACTTGGCGTAGCGTCCGGACACACCACCGTGTCCCGCAGCCATCTCGGTCTTGAGGAGGAACTCGCCGCCGGTGGCGACGTCGCGAAGCTTGGCTACCCACTTAGCCGGCTCCACATAGAGCACGCGGGTGTCGTTAAGCGAGGTCAGCGCCAGAATATTCGGATACTTCTGCGGCGCAATGTTCTCGTACGGCGAGTAGGAGGCCATATAGTCGTAGACCTCCGGATCGTGGTACGGGTCGCCCCATTCCTCCCACTCCACCACGGTGAGCGGCAACTCCGGCATCAGAATAGACGTCAACGGATCCACGAACGGCACGTTCGCCTCGATGGCCTTGAACCTATCCGGTGCCATGTTGGCCACCGCGCCCATGAGCAGGCCACCGGCGGAACCGCCCTCCGCTACCAAGGTGTCAGGCGTGGTCACCCGGCGCGCGATGAGGTCATCGGCCACCGCGATGAAGTCCGTAAACGTATTCTTCTTCGCCAGCATTTTGCCGTCGTCGTACCAGTTGCGGCCCATCTCGCCGCCACCGCGCACGTGCGCCATGGCAAAGATCATGCCGCGGTCCATGAGAGACAAACGGAAGACCGAGAAATACGGGTCCATGTTCGCCTCATAGGAGCCGTAGCCATACAGCAGCGTCGGGTTCGGCTGCGTGCGGTCGAGGTCCGCGCGGTGCACGATGGACACCGGCACCTTCGTCCCGTCAGGCGCTTCAGACCAGACGCGATAGGCCACGTACTCATCCTTGTCATAGCCGCCCGGGACTTCCTGTTCCTTCAGCAGCGTGTACTCCCCCGTGGCCACGCGGTAGTCAAAGAGCTGGGCCGGCTGGATGAAAGAGGTATAGCTCACGCGCAGCACCGGCGCATCCCACTCCGGGTTGCCGGCCACGCCAACGGTATAGAGCTCCTCGTTGAAGTGGAGCTCGCTTAACGACGTCCACCCCTCCCGCACGTCCATCACCGCGGCACGACCGATGCCGCCGCGGCGATAGCCCACGACGATCTGGTCGCGGTAACAATCCACGCCCTCGATGCGCACGGAGTCATCGTGCGGCATAAGGACGGTGAGTTCGCGCAGGGCTGGCAGCTCATCAGCAACCGGGCAATACCCCAAAGCAAAGTTGGGGCCGGTGGCATTGTGCGTGACTACCCAGTAGTCGGTGCCCGCCACCACGGCGTGGTCGACGTCGTAGTCCACGCCCGACTCGCGCTCCCAAAGGCAGCGGAACTCGCCCTCGGGAGTGGACTGCTCGAGCACCCACGCCTCATTCGTCGTCTTCGAGCCGGAGACAATCATGATGTACTTCTCGCTGCGGGTCGTGCCCACACCGATTCCGAAACGCGAATCCTCCTCGCGCATGACCACGACGTCCTCCGACTGTGGGGTGCCAACGCGGTGGCGCCACACGGTGTCCGGCCGCCATGCATCATCGACGGTGGTGTAGAAGATGAACTCCTCCCCGACCCACGTCGCACCATAAAAGATGCCTTCCAGGCGGTCCTCCAACAGCTCTCCTGTGCGCAGGTCCTTGATGAAGAGCTCAAAGCGCTCGTCGCCGGCCACGTCGACCGAATAGGCCAGCAGGTCGCCGGAATCGCTCACCGAGGACGCGCCGAGGGCAAAGAAGTCGTGGCCTTCGGCGAGCGCGTTGACGTCGAGAAGCACCTGCTCCCCGTCCGCAGCACCCTCCTCCGGGATGGTCGGCGGAGTCCACGGATCGGAGCCTTCCGACACCGGGATGCGGCAGCTGTAGCCATACTCCTGGCCCTCCTCGGTGCGGCCGTAGTACCAGTACTTACCGCGGCGCTGGGGCACGGACATGTCCGTCTGCTTGATACGGGACTTAACCTCGGTAAAGATGTTCTCCGTCAAGGTCTCCAGGTGTGCGGTGCGCTCCTTCGTGTAGGCGTTTTCCGCCTCGAGGTACTCCCGGGTTTCCGGGGCTTCTTTCGCGCGCAGCCACTCGTAGTTATCAACGAAGCTGCGGCCGTGAAACTCTCGCGTAATGGGCCGCTTGGCAGCAATCGGTGCGTTCATTCAGCCTCCTTAAAAAGTGGTTCCGGACAGGCGCTCAAAGGCCTCAACATAGCGCGCGCGGGTGGCCTGAACAACGTCGTCTGGCAGGCGCGGCGGCATGGACTCCTTGTCCCAGCCGGAGTTGGTGAGCCAGTCGCGCACGTACTGCTTATCAAAGGAGGGCTGGACTTTGCCCTCCTCATAGGTATCGGCCGGCCAGTAGCGCGAGGAGTCCGGTGTGAGGACTTCATCGGCCAAGACCAAAGTGCCGTGCTTATCGACGCCAAACTCGAACTTCGTATCCGCCAAAATAATGCCCTTCTCCTCCGCCAACGCGGCGGCCTTGGCATAGATGCGCAGGGTGGCATCGCGCAGCTCTTCGGCGCGTTCGCGGCCGAGCTTGTCCACGACGACATCGAAGGAGACGTTCTCATCGTGCTCGCCCTGCTCCGCCTTGGTGGCTGGGGTGAAGATGGGCTCGGGCAGGCGGGAAGCCTCGGTCAGCCCCTCGGGCAGCTCGACGCCGCACACGCTGCCGGATGCCTGGTATTCCTTCAGCCCGGAGCCGGTGAGATAGCCGCGGGCGACGCACTCGAAGGGCAGCATGTCGAGCTTCTGCACCACCATGGCGCGGCCGAGTACCTCTTCGGGAATGCGCTCATCATCGAGCGGGCCGGCGAGGTGGTTAGGGAAATCAATGACATCGAAGAAGAACTTTGAGGTCGCCGTGAGCACGCGGCCTTTATCCGGAATGGCGGGCTCAAGGGCGTGGTCATAGGCGGAAATACGGTCGGAGACCACCATGAGCAGGGTGTTGTCGTCGATTTCGTAGATATCGCGCACCTTGCCGGAGGCGATGTGGGTATAGGAAGAAAGTTCTGGACGCATGACATACATCCTAGACCCGTCTAGACTGCTTCAAGATACGTCCCAAGCTTGAGGAGTTAAGCCCGTGCGCTCTCGCGTGACCTCCCTTTTGACCACCGCCGCGCTAGTATGCGGTGCCCTCAGCGTGCCGGCGGCGCAGGCCGCCGATGTCTCCGCGCGCGAATCCGCCCACGGCCAATGGCTGTGTTCCATATCGGCGTCGGAATCAGACCGCGCGCTGGCCCGCGACGTCCGAGCCGGGTACATTGCCACGATCAAGGCGACCTCGGAGCAGATTCAAGCGCAGTTCCCGAAGCTTGATTTCTCCGCGTACACCTCGCGCGACATCAGCAAGGCACCGGGTTATGCGGCGACGGTGGCCGCGCTGAGCAAGGCCGGCTACACGGGCGCGGATATGCTCATCATCATGGTCGGTGCGTCTGCGCCGGAAGAGCTCGTCGCAGACGAGTCGGTGTTGCTACCGGAGGACGCCGAGTACTCCATCAATGCAGCTGCGGCCCGGGCCGAGAAGGGCCCGGCTCCCCTGCTGTCGACGGGCAGCGACTTCAGCCCGAAGCTGCGCGCCGCCCTAGCGGAGAACCAGATGCAAGAAAAGGAAGCCGTCAACGCCTTCAACGCCGCCCAGTCGCAGTCCTTCGCGGAGTGTGTAGAGGAGCTGCGCGGGCGCGGCGCTCAGGAGGGCATCCAGCCGGTGCCCGAGCTGCCCATTCCGGGGCAGACGACGCAGCAGCAGACCTCGTCCACGGGCGCGGCGGTCCTCGGCGTCATGACGGTGCTCACCGTGCTGGTGATCGGCGGCTACCTCGCCTCCAACGGCGCCTCTTTCGGCGGCTTTGAGCTGCCGGTTCTGCGCCTCCCCGGGATGGCCTAATGGCTGAGAGCGACGCCGAGCTAACCGTCATTACCGGTGAGGAAGGCGCACTTGTTATCGGCCCCGAATCCGAGTTGAAACGGCTTTCCGACCAGGCGGAGCTCTCTCCTGTCACTCCCCAGATCCTCCGCCGTGCGAGCCAGGTGCTCACAGGTATCGAGGACTACCAGAAGGAATCTGGACGTTGGCTCAAGCTCGATGCTGAGTCCGCTGCGTACCTCAAGCGCCTGGGCATCAAGCCGGGGGATATCCGCGCCGGTGTAATCCGCACCAAGGATGTCGGCCGCGGCGTTGCTTCGCACAACGGTGGAAGCCTGCTCAAGCACCTGCAGTTTGAGAAGGCCGGCCTGCTCACGCCGGCGGCTCCGATGGTGCTGGCGTCGATGATGCAGCAGGCGGGCGTCGAGAAGCAGATGGAGCAGATGCAGGCTTACCTGGAGCATATCGACGCCAAGCTCGATGAGGTGCTGCGCTTCCAGAAGGATTCGCTGGCTGGTGAGATTGATGGCGTCGCGGAGATGCTGGCGGAGGCCGCCCTCGTCCTCGAGGACACCGCTGAAGTGACCGATACGCAGTGGGCAACCATCGCCCACCTCACTGCGGACCTGGCTAAGCTGCAAGGCCAGGTACTGCGACACCTGCGGGCCGTGGCGGAGACGATGGCGAGGTCAAAGACTTCGCCCGGGAAGGTGCGCGCGACCTTCCAGAAGACTAACGACGACGCAGGCTCGTGGTTCTACGAGCTTGCCCGAACCGTGCAACTGCAGAACCAGATGTATGTGCTTCAGCTCAGCCGCGCCAATGCCGTGGAGGGCGAGGTGGCCAAAGACTACGCCGCGGCTGTTGCTCGGGCGCGGCAGAGGCGCGCCGCTCGTTTGCTGGAAGACCTCACCAGCATCGCCCACATTGCCGACGAGCTGGGCAGCTTCTCGACGCTGCGCAAAGCCATCGACTGGAACTCTCCCCGCGCCGTAGCGGAGGTCAACCACTTCTTTGCCCAACTGCGTGACTTCGCCGACGCTGCCAACCTTGCTGTCGAAGGAACCGAGGGCTTAGAGCCCGTCCGGCGCATCGATGCCTTCCGCGAGCTGAAAGCCTCCGGCACCAACATGGCCCGCGAAGCCGCTGGTGTTGCGCAGCAACGCACCTTAGAAGCCCGCGAAACCGTAACCAACCGCGCCCGGCAAGCCTGGGGTACAACCCGCAGCGCCATCGAGTCCGCAACGAAGGGCGCAGACAAAGCGCCGAATAAAGCAGAAAGTGACTAGCTGATCGTTTCGATCAAATAAGGGCCAGAAAATTCGATCTGGGCAACCTTATTTGATCGAAACGTACATGGACCGGGCCAGCGAGGTACGTTTTCGTAAATAGCGCCCCGAAAACTCGCGTTTGAGAGGGATTGTCTGCGAAAACGTACCACGCCCGGTGGCCCCAGATCACTGGATGCCCCCTGGCAGCGTGGGCTAGAGGATCTCGCCCGGGGTGTAGGCCGCGGCCTTCGGATGCTGGTCAACAATCGCCTTGATGCGGCCCAGAATTTGGCTCACCTGGGATTCGGCAGCTCCGATGAAGGCGTGTTTGTCTGACAGCGCGGCCTCGAGGGCGGCGGCATCGAGCGGCAGGCGCTCGTCGGCAGCCAGGCGCTCAATCAGGTCCTGCTCCCCGCCATTCTCACGCATGTTGAGCGCCACGGCGACGGCATTTTCCTTGATGACCTCGTGCGCGGTCTCGCGGCCTACGCCCGCGCGCACCGCCGCCATGAGGATGCGGGTGGTGGCGAGGAACGGCAGGTAGCGCTCCAGCTCGCGGTCAATCATGGCCGGGAAAGCGCCGAACTCGTCGAGCACGGTGAGGAAGGTTTCAAACATGCCGTCGATAGCGAAGAAGGCGTCGGGCAGCGCCACGCGGCGTACCACCGAACAGAACACGTCACCCTCGTTCCACTGCTGGCCGGACAGGTCCGCCACCATCGTCAGGTAGCCGCGCAGAATGACCTGGAAGCCACCGACGCGCTCGCAAGAGCGGGCATTCATCTTGTGCGGCATCGCGGAGGAACCAACCTGGCCCTCCTTGAAGCCTTCCGTCACGGTTTCGTTGCCAGCCATGAGGCGAATGGTCGTTGCCAGCGAGGAAGGCGCAGCACCGAGCTCCACCAGCGCGGACACAGCATCAAAGTCGAGGGAGCGCGGGTAGACCTGGCCCACCGAGTTAAAGACGCGGGAGAATCCCAGGTGATCCGCAATGCGGGTCTCCAACGCGGCGAGCTTGTCTTCGGAGCCGCCCATGAGGTCGAGCATGTCCTGCGAGGTACCCATCGGGCCCTTGATGCCGCGCAGCGGATAGCGGCTCAGCAGCGATTCCACGCGCTCGATGCCCAGCAGGAGCTCGTCGGCAGCGGAGGCGAAACGCTTGCCCAGGGTCGTGGCCTGGGCAGCGACGTTGTGGGAACGACCCGCCATGACCAGCGTCTGATACTGCGCCGCGCGCTCACCAATGCGCGAGACCACCGCGATGGCCTTATCGCGGGTTAGCTCCAAAGAACGCAGAATCTGCAGCTGCTCCACGTTCTCCGTCAGGTCACGCGAGGTCATGCCCTTGTGGATGTGCTCGCAGCCGGCTAGGGCGTTGAACTCCTCGATGCGCGCCTTGACGTCGTGGCGCGTAACGCGCTCACGCTCCGCGATGGAGGCGAGGTTGACGTTCTCAACCTGCGCCTCGTAAGCGGCGATAGCCGAGGCAGGGATGTCGACGCCAAGATCCTTCTGCGCCGTCATCACCGCAATCCACAGCTGGCGCTCCAGAATAATCTTGTGCTCCGGGGACCAGATTTCAGCCATCTCGGGGGAGGCGTATCGAGCGGACAGGACGTTGGAAATGTTCTTCTTTTCAGCCACGTCGCTCATTATTCCACGCCGCACCCCAAAGGAGGCATTATCAGGGGATTAGATGCTAATCTGCCCCTTCTCCGCCGGCAGTGCAATGTCCGTGCGGAAGAAGCTGCCCTCCAGCTCGATGCCGCCGAGAACCTCGTAGGCGGCTGCGCGGGCATCAGCGAGGGTGGCACCGCGACCGAGAACGTTGAGGACGCGACCACCGTTGGAGACGTAGCCGCCCTCCCCCGTGGTGGTACCGGCGTGCAGAACCCGGGTGGGATCATCAAGATCCGGCGAGGCAATCGGGTCGCCCTTGCGCGGCGAAGCCGGGTAGCCCTCGGCAGCCAGCACCACGGTGACGGCATAGCCGTCTTCCCACTCCAGCGGCGCCAGCTCCGCTAGCTGTCCGGTAGCGGTGGCGCTCAAAACCTCACCCAGCGGAGACTTCAGCAAAGCGAGCACCGCCTGCGTTTCCGGGTCACCGAAGCGGGCATTGAATTCCACCACGGCTGGGCCTTCCTTGCCCCACGCCAGGCCGGCGTACAGCAAGCCAGAGTACGGGGTGCCGCGCTTGACCATTTCCTTAGCCACGGGCACGCAGACTTCGTCGACGATGCGCTGGACGCCGTCGGCAGGCAGCCACGGCAGCGGGGTGTAGGCGCCCATGCCGCCGGTGTTGGGGCCTTCATCGTTGTCATAGGCGCGCTTATGGTCCTGCGCCGGGAGCAGCGGGACGACGGTCTCGCCGTCCACCAAGCAGAACAAGGAGACCTCCGGGCCGTCGAGGAAGGACTCGAGCAGCACTGGGTTGCCGGCAGCATGAACGGCATCGACGTGCGCGCGGGCTGCCTCGCGAGACTCGGTCACCACCACGCCCTTGCCGCCGGCCAAGCCGTCGTCCTTAACCACGAAGTGTGGGCCGAAGCGGTCGAGGGCGGCCTCGATGTCCGCATCGGTGGCACCGGGGGCGAGCTGCTCCGCGCGGGCGGTGCGCACGCCGGCGGCCGCCATGACATCCTTGGCGAAGGCTTTGGATCCCTCGATCTGTGCCGCGCTTGCCGACGGCCCGAAGACCGCAATGCCGCGCTCGCGCAAAGCATCCGCCACGCCTTTCACCAGCGGTACCTCCGGGCCGATGACGACCAGATCCGCGTCAATATCAACCGCCAGCTCCGTCATACGCGCAGGATCGTCCACCTGGGAATACTCCGGGTGAATGGTGGCTTGCTTGGCATGTGCCGGGGAACCCGGTGCGATGTGCAAATCGGTAACAGAGGGATCAGATTTAAGGCCAGTGAGCAGGGCGTGTTCGCGGCCGCCCGAGCCAATAACGAGAATGCGCATGCCGTCTATCTTAACTGGCGGTAGCCTAGGGGCCATGTCTTCCGTATTTACAAAGATCATCGAGGGCGAGCTGCCTGCTCGCTTTGTGTACCGCGACGAGAAGTGCGTGGCGTTTTTGTCCATCGAGCCGCTGCGTTATGGCCACACCTTGGTGGTGCCGGTCGAGGAGGTCGATAAGTGGACTGACCTCGATTCAGAAACCTGGGCACACCTCAACGAGATCGCTCTAGAGATCGGTGGCGCCATCAAGACGGCCTTCGATACCCCGCGTACGGGCTACATCATCGCCGGCTTCGACGTTCCCCATACCCACATCCACCTCTTCCCCACCGAGAAGATGGAAGACTACGACTTCGCCAAGGCCTTCGCTGCCGACGCCACCGACCCCGCCGCCATGGACGAGGCCGCCGCGCGCATCCGCCAGCACCTCGGCACGGACGAGGATGGCCGCCGCGACAGCTAAGAGCTGACTGCTACCTTTCGGCAGCTAGGCACTAGCTGCCGCCTTGGGCAGCTGGACGGTAAACACCGAGCCGCTGCCCAGCTCCGAATCCACGGAGATTAAACCGCCGTGCTGCTCGACGAGTGATTTCACGATGGCCAAGCCCAAACCCGAGCCACCCGTATCGCGGGTGCGCGAGGTGTCTGCACGGTAGAAGCGCTCAAAGATATGGGCCGCGTCTTCGGGGGAGATGCCCTTGCCGTCATCGGCAACGTCGATAAGCACGTGCTCCTCGTCGTCGCGCAAGGTCAGCGTCACCGACGCCTCCTCGCCGCCGTGGCGGATACCGTTGGACACCAGGTTAAGCAATACCTGGTGTAGGCGATCCGGGTCTCCGTTGACCATTGGAATCCCGGAGGCCTCGTTGTTGACGTTGATGGTGCGGCCCGCAAAAGCCGCCCGCGCCGAGGAACCCACTGACAGCACAAGTTCCAGCATGTCAACCTCGCGCATGTCCAGGCGCGAGCCCTCCGCGCGCGTCAGGGCCAACAGATCCTCCACGAGCAACGACATGCGCTGCGACTCAGCATCGATCTTGCTGAAGACAAACTCCGCGTCCTGGGTAGCCCCCGAGCGGTACAGCTCCGTGTAGCCGCGCAGGCTGGTCAGCGGCGTGCGCAGCTCGTGGGAGGCATCGCCGACGAAGCGGCGCATTTGCTGTTCTTTTTCCTGCGCATCGACAACGGAATTCTGCAGCTGCCCCAGCATGACGTTGAGCGCTCCGGCCAGCTGCCCCACTTCAGTGTGCAGCGGCCACTCCGGCACGCGCTTGTCCAAATTGCCCGCTGCGATTTGCGAAGCCGTCTTCTCGACCACCCGCAGCGGCCGCAGCGCCCGGTGGATCAGCCACATGCCCACCACCGCGATGATCAGCATGACCAAGGCCGCGATGATCACCTGGACAATCGCCAACCCCTTCAGGATGGAGTTCTCCGTCGTCATGTCTTTGGCGACGACCACCACGGAACCATCCGGTTGGAGCTTGGCCACGGCCCGCCATTCGGTCTCGCCCTGAATCGAGCGCACGGTGGTGGGTTCCCCACCGACGATCACGTTGCGCGCATCGGGCAATGCGGCCATCGGCCGCGTGGTCACCACGGAACCATCGGGATAGTACGCCAGCGCCACATAATCCGTCGGGGGTCGGCGGCTTCCGTCCTGCGGCATATAAAAGGACTCGTCGAGGTTGCTGGCCCAGGAGCTGTGGGCGTCGTTAAGCTCGGTGTCCACTCGGGTGTAGAGCACGTTGCGCATGATCGACGACACCGCCAGGGAGGACATGGCCAGGCCAAGCCCCGATACCAGCACCATGAGGACAAGTAGCCACGTGCGCAGGGGCAGCGCTTTGGGGCGCTGCATACGCCGGCGCGGGGTTTTATCCCGCACCAGCGTCACCCCGGATTGTGGGGCCTGAATATTCGCGGTGGGTTCGCTCATAGTGGATGAGCCTACGAGCGCGGCATGCGCAGCACGTAACCGACACCGCGGACGGTGTGAATAAGCGGGGTATCGCCGGTATCAATTTTGCGGCGTAGGTAGGAAATGTAGGACTCGACCACGTTGCCGTCGCCGCCGAAGTCGTAGTGCCAGACATTATCCAGGATCTTGGACTTGGACAGCACCACCTCGCGGTTCTGCATGAGGTAGCGCAGCAGGTTGAACTCGGTGGGCGAAAGCTCCACGATCTCCCCCGCCTTGGTGACCTCGTGGGTGTCATCGTTGAGGGTGAGGTCGGCATAGGTCATGGTGGCGTCGCCGTCCTGGTCATCCACCGCGTTACCGCGGCGCAGAATCACGCGCAGGCGGGTGATGACCTCTTCCAGGCTGAAGGGCTTGGTGACGTAATCATCCGCGCCAATGGTCAGGCCGTGGATGCGCTGGTCCACGCTGTCTTTGGCGGTGAGGTAGAGGACGGGGCCGTCGAGGCCTTCCGCGCGCAGCTTGCCCAGCAACTCAAAACCGTCCATGCCCGGCATCATGACGTCCATGATGTAGGCATCAGGGTTGATCTCCCGAGCGATGCGCAGGGCTTCGTTGCCGGAGTTGGCGCTGTGTACATCGAAGCCCTGAAACTTCAGGGAAACAGTAAGTAGTTCAACGATATTGGGCTCGTCATCGACGACAAGTACCTTGACGTCCTTTGAATCATCCATGGTCCCGCTCTGGTCCTTTCTCCGCTGTTCCTATGACTAGGTGGCGTGGGGGTTTCTCATTCAAAGTGAGAAGTATTGCACTCTGCCTTCCAAGGGTACTGAGCGGAGTCTGTACGTGCGCTGTGAACCGATTAGTCCCAGGCGAGGTTCCCCAAATCCAGACCTTCCGCCTGCGCTTGCGCCTCAATCAGCTGGCGTAAATAGTTGGCGTTGCCACGGTAGGTCTCGTTAAACCGCGGGTCCTCGCAATACATGCGCGCCAGGATCACCTGCTTGGACCTCGACACCGGGTACCACTGGGCGATGAGGGCGCGGTGCTTGTCGACGATTACCTTCGCCTCCTCGCCGCCCGGTTCAAGTCCTGCGTCCGCGGCTTCCTCTAGCTCGGCCGCAAAGTTCTCATGGTCCACTGAGAATTCCTCCCAGTCCTTCTTCCCCATCGATTCCACGACGGCCGCACTGGCCGCCCATTCTTTGCTGTCTCCCCACTTCTCGTGGGCTTCTTCCTGCAGTTGGGGCCATGCGTCACCCAGGTTCCGCACTTTTTGGCTGGGGCTTAGGTTCTTATCCATTTCAGTCTCCTCAATCAGTCTTTCCACTGCGTACAACATGGCGTCGACGTCGGCTCGCCGCTTCTGCAGGGCCTCGTGTTGGGCGCGGAGGCGGGGCAGGGTGGCGGACGAGGGGGCGTCGAGAAGCACTGCGATGTCTTTCAGCTCAATCCCGACGCTGCGATAAATCAGGATGTCCATCCCGCGCTGCACATCGTCTTCGGTGTAGAGGCGGTGATCACCCCCGGTGCGCCACTGGGGGCTAAGCAGGCCGATGTCATCCCAGTGCCGCAGGGTGCGGGTGGTGACTTTCAAAATGCCGGCCACATCGCCGATGCTGTAGTCGTTACGCATGTCGTTGAGCCTAAAAGTTCACGTCGCGTTAAGTGCAACTCCATCCACTCGGCAGGTGTTTTTGCCTACGATAATGAAGCATGACGCACGCCTCGAAACGCACTGACCGCCTCACCGTGGCTGCTTGGGCCCTGTGGGACTGGGGTTCGGCCGCTTTCAACGCGGTGCTCGTGACGTTCATTTTCTCGGTCTACCTCACCGACTCGGTGGGCCAGCAGATTGATTCGCAGTTCACCCCGGCGCAATGGTTGTCATGGTCCATGACGGTGGCGGGCCTGGTGATCTTTGCGGTGACCCCCGTGATGGGGCAGCGCTCTGACCGGTTGGGCACGCGGCGTCGCGCGCTGGGCTTCTGGTCGCTGCTGACCTTCCTGGTCATGGCCAGCCTGTTCTTCATCCGCAACGACGCGCCAGTGTATTTCTGGCTCGGCCTCATCGGCCTAGCGGTAGGTTCGGTGACCATCCAATTCGCGGAGGTCAACTACTTTGCCCAACTCAACCAGGTGGCCACCGAGGACAAGGTGGGCCGCGTATCCGGCCTGGGCTGGTCGGCAGGCTATTTCGGTGGCATCGTGCTGCTGCTCATCTGCTACTTCGGCTTCGTCTCCGGCGAGGGCGGCGGCCTAGGACTATCCACGGAGGGCGGCTGGAATATTCGACTCGTGGCGCTGCTTTCGGCGGCGTGGTTTGGACTGTCTGCCATCCCCGTGTTGCTGCGCGTGCCGGAGATTGCCCCGTCGGGTGAAGCGGCGGGCGGTGTGGCGGAGTCTTACCGCGAGCTGTGGCGGACGGTGCACACGCTGTGGCGGGAGGACCGCAATGCCTTTGCCTTCCTCTTCGCTTCTGCCATCTTCCGCGATGGCCTGTCCGCAGTGTTTAGCTTCGGCGCCGTGCTGGGCGTATCCGTCTATGGACTTTCGCCTGGCGACGTCCTCATCTTCGGTGTTGCCGCCAACGTTGCGGCCGCGCTGGGCGCGGTGGCGGGCGGGCTTATCGACGACCACGTGGGGCCCAAAGCCATCATTCTCACCTGCCTGGCTATCTTGACGCTCATGGCCGGCATCATGTTCGTGGCGCAGGGGCCGACGGCCTTCTGGATCTGCGGGCTCATCCTGTGTCTCTGCGTCGGACCGGCCCAGGCCTCCGCCCGCGGCTTCTTGGCGCGTGTGGCCCCGCCGGGGCGCGAAGGCGAGATGTTTGGCCTCTACGCCACGACCGGGCGGGCCGTGGCGTGGTTGACGCCCTTCCTCTTCGGTGTCTTCGTCTCACTGTTGGGCCAGGGCGACCGGGGAGGCGTGCTCGCCATCGGGCTAGTCTTGCTCGTTGGCGCGCTGGTCCTCATCCCAGTCAAAGACCCCGCGAAGGCATAACGCTTTCGCGGGGTGGAACCGCAGGGTGTAGGTCCCTTTTAATGTGCGGCGCTTAACGCCGACACATTAA
This sequence comes from Corynebacterium sp. HMSC076G08, assembly GCF_001811515.1. Lineage (NCBI taxonomy): Bacteria > Bacillati > Actinomycetota > Actinomycetes > Mycobacteriales > Corynebacteriaceae > Corynebacterium > Corynebacterium sp. HMSC076G08. Next base: position 18,518 of record NZ_KV805009.1, read on the forward strand.
AAGTCCTGCGGGCGCGGAATGTTGCGCAGGTTGGACTTCGCCATGGAGAGCATCTGGCCCACGCCACCGCCGAAGACGGTGCGGGTTGCCGCCTTAGAGAATCCGAGCAGCTGCTCAAAGGTCAGCGTCGGCGGCAAGGAGAGGGCGTTGGGGTCCGTGACGACGTCGATAAGCGCAGGCCCGTCGTAGGCCAAGGCCTCCTTGATGAGGCGCGGCGCGTCCTTCGGATCCTCGATGCGGAAGTGCTTGATGCCCGCACCCTCCGCAATTTTGGCGTAGTTGACGTGCTCGTGGTCGGTCTCATGCTCCGGCAGGCCCTGGACCAGCATCTCCAGCTTGACCATGCCGAGGGAAGAGTTGTTGAACACGAACATCTTCACCGGCAGGTTGTGCAGCTTCACCGTGAGCAGCTCGCCCATGAGCATGGAGAGCCCGCCGTCGCCGGAGAAGGTGATGACCTGGCGGTCCGGGTGCGCCGCCTGCGCACCGATGGCCATCGGCAGGGCGTTGGCCATGGTGCCGTGGCGGAAGGAACCGATCTGCTCGCGCTTACCGTTCGCAGTAATGTAGCGCGCGCCCCACACGTTGCACATACCGGTATCGACGGTGAAGATGGCGTCTTCATCGGCCTGCTGGTCAATGAGGTCGGCGATGTACTCCGGGTGGATCGGCGTGTGCTTCTCGACGCCGGAGGTGTAGGCCTCAACGACGTGATGCAGCTTGTCGTAGTGCTTCTTGAGCATCTTGTCGAGGAAGGAGCGGTCCTTCTTTTCATCGACGTGCGGCAGGATGTTCTCGATGGTGGCGGCGACATCGCCCGTCACCGGGTACTTGATGCGGGTGCGGCGGCCGATGTGGGAGCCATCGATGTCGACCTGGGCCACGTTGGCATCCGGCAGGAAGTCGTTGTAGGGGAAGTCCGTGCCCAGCAGGATGAGCAGGTCTGCCTCGTGGGTGGCCTCGTGTGCCGCACCGTAGCCGAGCAGGCCGGACATGCCGACGTCGAAGGGGTTGTCGTACTGGATGTACATCTTGCCACCCAGGGCGTGGCCGATAGGAGCCTTGATCTTCTCGGCCAACGCAAGAACCTGCTCGCGCGCATCCTTGACGCCGGCGCCAACGAAGAGGGCGACGGTCTTAGCCTCGTTAATGGCCTGGGTCAGCGCAGCGGCCTCTGCCGGGTCCGGGTAGACAACCGGGCGGCCGGAGGAAATAACGGAGGAGGTGAAGGTGTCCTCGTCCGCCTCTTGAGTGGAGACATCGCCCGGGATGACGAGGACGGACACGCCCTTGCCAGCCATGGTGCTCTGAATGGCATGGTGCAGGACCACACCTCCCTGCTCAGCAGAGTTGACCATCTCGCAGTAGCCGGAGCACTCCTGAAAGATGGCCTCAGGGTGGGTTTCCTGGAAGAACTTCGAGCCGATCTGGCGGGAAGGAATGTGGCTGGCTAGGGCAAGGACCTTGGCGCCGTTGCGGTGGGCGTCGTAAAGCCCCTGAATAAGGTGCGTATTTCCCGGGCCGCAGGAGGCGGCGCACACGGCGAGGTTGCCGGTGGTGAGGGAATCCGCCTCAGCGGCGAATGCCGCGGCCTCTTCGTTGCGGACGTGGACCCACTCGATGGAGGACTGCCGCACCGCGTCCACGATGGGGTTGAGGGAATCACCGACAAGCCCATAGATGCGCTTAACTCCCTGGGCTTCCAAGGTTTCTACGAGTTGCGTGGCGTAATTGCGTGCCATGTTGTACCTCTCTAACTTTTATCGCTAACGGCCCCCAGTGTTCTCCCTCCCGGTGGTGTTTCGCCACCATAAAGCTGCCTTCTCACGTCACGCGCACTTTGTGACTTTAACAACAAGTCAACATTCAAGACTTTGAAACTGTAACGACCGTTCGCTATAGTTTCGCAGCATGACAGACGTTCACACGAAAGCCTCCGCAGAGGCCTTAAGCACCTCAGCGACCCGACGGTGGATCTTTTTTAGTGTCATCTCCTTGGGTCTGCTCATGATCGGCTTGGACAACTCGATCCTTTACACTGCCCTGCCGGAGCTCTCCGAGCAGCTGCACGCCACCTCGCTGCAGCAGCTGTGGATCATCAACGCCTACGCGCTCATGCTCGCCGGCCTCCTCCTAGGCACCGGCACGTTAGGTGACAAGATCGGTCACCGCCGCATGTTCGTCATCGGCCTGTGGGTCTTCGGCATCGCTTCGCTGGCCGCCGCACTCGCCCCCGGCGCGTGGGAGCTCGTCGCCGCTCGCGCCTTCCTAGGTCTCGGTGCGTCCATCATGATGCCCGCTACCCTGGCGCTGATTCGCCTGACCTTTGAGGATGAGATTGAGCGCAACACCGCCATCGGCATTTGGGGCTCCATCGCCGTCGTCGGCGCGGCGGCGGGCCCCACGGTAGGCGGCTTCTTGCTCGAGCATTTCTGGTGGGGATCGGTCTTTTTGGTCAACGTGCCCATCGTCATCATCGCGCTCATCCTCACCGCCTTCCTCGCCCCGCCTAATGTGGCGAACCCGGCGAAGCAGTGGGATTTCTTGTCTTCCCTTTACGCGCTGATCACGCTGGCTTCGCTGGTGCTCGTCATCAAGTCTGTCGCCAGCTCCCATCTCAACGCCATGCTTATTGGCGGCGCGCTGGCTGCCTGTCTCATCGGTGCCATCCTCTTCACTCGCCGCCAGCACAAACTGAAGGAGCCGCTTCTCACCTTCGATATCTTCCGCTCGCCCATCTTCAGCGGCGGCGTGTTGGCCGCAGCCGGCGCCATGTTTGGCATGGCAGGGCTGGAAATGACCACCACGCAGAAGCTGCAGTTGGTGGACCTCTACTCCCCGCTGCACGCTGGGCTCATCATTTCCCTCATCGCGATTGCGGCGCTGCCGATGTCCGCGCTGGGCGGGGCTAACCTGCACCGCTGGGGTTTCTTGCCCATCATCGCTGGCGGCTTCCTCGCCATGGCAGCGGGCATTGGCGGCGTGGTGTGGGGCGGCACGCACGAGGTCTTCCCCGCATACCTGGCTGGTCTGTTCATCACTGGCCTCGGCGCGGGGTTCGTGATGTCGGTGTCCTCCACTGCCATCATCGGTGCCGCTCCTGCGTCACGCTCCGGCATGGCCGCGGGTGTGGAGGAAGTGTCCTATGAGTTTGGCACACTGCTGTCGATTGCGGTCACTGGATCAGTGCTGCCAATGCTCTACAAGAGCGGACTGCCCGAGGACATCCAGGACTTAGGCATGGAAGCACTCCACAACCCCGCACTCGCGGAGGCCGCCGGCGCCGCGTATAACGACGCCTACCTAGCCACCGCCGCTGGGCTCGGCGTAGTCATGCTCATTTTTGCCGCGGTCACCGGCTGGTGCTTCCGCAGCAATCCAACCTCAGGAGGTGCCGATGCCCCGCGTTAGTAAAAAGGTCGAGGCGCTCGAAAAAGCGCTCGCCATCATCGAAGAGGATGGCGTTCACGCGCTGACCTACGATTCCCTGGCCACCGCCACAGGCATGAGTAAGTCTGGGCTCATCTACCACTTCCCCACCCGCCACGAGCTGCTCATTGACTGCCACAAGCTCTGCGCGGAGCGCTGGGAGGAAGAGCTCGTCGGTCTCTCCGACGGCAAGACGGCAGACCAGCTGAGCCCGCGCCAGCGCTACCGTGCCGCGCTGGAGTCCATGGGAAAGAATGACCCGCTCATTGAATTGCTCATGTCCATCCACTCACAGTCCCATCCGGACTTCCAGAAGGTGTGGAGGGACGTCGACAGGCGCTGGCTCCCCGATCCTGCCTCGGAGGATGAATCCGTCGTGCTGGCTTCAATCATCGCCGACGGCCTGTGGGTCCACGATCACCTCACCGACCGCCCCCTACCGCCGCAAAGGCGCCGCGCGCTTATCGACGTCGCCTTGGGCCACCTCGCCGAATAGGCCCGAAAAGAGAGAAAGGGCCTTGAAAAAGGCCCTTTTGAGCTGGAGACGAGACTTGAACTCGCAACCTACGCATTACAAGTGCGTTGCGCTACCAATTGCGCCACTCCAGCACCGCGGCTCATCCGCTATGGGGAATCGTACCTGAGCCCACCCCATGGACGGAAAGCCAGGGTGGTTGCACTGCGAAAAAGCGGCCGTCAGGGGCCCGAAAAGCACTGGCAGGTGCATAAATCCGCGGCAGTTACTAAAGTGCTGACTTACCGAACCCAGAAGTGTTGTTGAGGTCTTTCTTTTCCGTGTCTGTTCTTTCTTCCTTGCGCCAGCGCCTGCTATACCGGTCGGCTCCGGTCGCCACCATCGACGCCGCTAAGGCCGCACCGCCGCCCTCCCCGCTCGCCCCTGTTGATCTCACCGATCCGGCCCAGGTCACCGGCGTCATGGAGATCGCCGCGCGCGTCGGCGAAATCCTGATTGCAGCGGGCTCAGCCAATACCGACGTGCAGGCACAGATTCACCTCGTCGCATCCTCCTATGGCCTGCACTACTGCCACGTGTCGATCCTGATGAACACCATCACTATCCACACCGCCATCGGCACAGGGCCGGATCGGCACAACCTCCACGTCTTCCGCGTGGCGCCGAGCATCGCCGTGGATTTCACCAAACTATCCGCCGTTGACAGGCTCATCCGCTCCATCCATTCCGGTGCTACGCCACCGGCAATGGCGGAGAAGATCTTGGATGACATCGATGCGATGAAGAACCCCTATTCCAAGACCACCATCGTCAGCGCGTGGGGTGCCATGGGTGGATTCATCGCCGTGATGCTGGGCGGTGACCTTCTCGTCGGTGTTGTCACCTTCCTCATTTCGGCACTCATCATGGGCACGAATATGTTCCTCGCCGGCTACCGGCTGCCGCCGTTCTATCAGAACCTTGTCGGCGGCCTGCTTGCCGTCATTCCCGCGGCCATCCTCTACAACGTTTTCGCGCGATTTGGCATCCAGATGCTACCCTCCCAAATCATCGGTTCCGGCATCGTCGTGCTGGTGGCGGGACTAACGCTCGTACAGTGCCTCGTGGACGGCATCACCCGCGCACCCGTGACCTCGTCCGCGAAGTTCTTTGAGGCTCTCATGTCCACCGGCGCCATCATCGCCGGCGTGGGCCTGGGTATCCAGGTGGCGTCGTGGTTGGGCTTTAGCCTTCCCCCACTAGCCACGCTCGCCCCGCCCGTCTATCACCAAATCCCACTGCTCGTACTGTGCGGCGGCATCGGCTCCGCCGCCTTTGCGCTGGCGCTGGGAGCCTCCTGGTCCGAGGTCACCATCTCCGGTCTCACGGCCGCCGCCGGTATGGTGTTCTACTACTTCCTCGTCGTCTTCTTGGGCGTCGGGGCCGTCATTGCCTCGGGCATTTCTGCCGCAGCGGTGGGCTTGGCCGGCGGCCTACTCTCCCGTCGCTACATGATGCCGCCACTCATCACTATGATCGTGGGCTATACGCCCATGCTTCCAGGCCTGACGTTGTACCGCGGCATGTACGCCATGCTCAACGAGCAGCTCATCACCGGCCTGACCAACCTGGCCAGCGCCCTCGCCATCGCCGGTGCACTTGCCGCCGGCGTCGTCTTCGGCGAGCGAGTCGCCCGCCGCCTGCGCCGCCCGCAGTACTTCCGCCCCTACACCGCCTTCAAGCGCCTAGGCACGTTCTCCTTCGCGCGCGCCACCCGCCTGGCGCAGCGCGCCCGCATTCCCCGCGTACCCCTGTCTCCCTTCGCCCCGCGCCACAATCTGCCGGCCCCGCCGCCGCAATATGGGCCCAAACCACCGACGCCCGCACAGCAGGCGCGCTTCCAGCAGGGCGATGCCATCACGGACATGTGGCCCGTTACCACGCAATTTCCGGCGCAGCGCCCCACCTACACGGTGCCCGGCAAAGATGACCCGAGCGCCCCAACGAAGTCGCAATAGCGTAGAATAGCCGGTCTGAAAGCTTTCATACTTCATCCCAGGAGGACTCCGTGCCACCAAAGGTCACAGATACCCAGCCCGCGGCTGACCAGACTCACGCAGTAGAGGAGGAGACCGCCCGCTCCGCGCGCCGCGTTGTCGCCACCTATGCGGAGGATTTCCTCGACGGCGTGACCCTCATGTCGATGCTGGGCGTCGAGCCAGAAGGCTTGGTCCACCGCAAGGTGCTGGCCGAGCAAGCCGATGCTGCCCCCAAGAAGAGCAGCAAGAAGGCCACGAAGAAGGCTTCTAAGAAATCCACGAAGAAGACGACTAAGAAGGCCACGAAGAAAGCCACCAAGAAGACAACTAAGAAGGCCACGAAGAAGGCAACTAAAAAGGCCGCAAAGAAGGCCTAGCTATGTCCGGGCGCACCAATAGCTTCGTCGTCGTTGCCAATCGCCTGCCGGTGGACCTCGAGACCGCCGCCGATGGCACCCGCGAGTGGAAGGCATCCCCCGGCGGCCTCGTCACCGCGCTCTCCCCGGTCTTGGAAGAACACCAGGGCTGCTGGGTGGGATGGCCGGGCGTAGCCGACGAAGCTCCCGAGCCCTTCACCACGGATAACGGTGTCCTCCTTCACCCGGTGCGCCTGACACAGGAGGATTTTGAGGCCTTCTATGAGGGCTTTTCCAACGCCACCCTGTGGCCGCTCTACCACGACCTCATCGTCACCCCCGTCTACAACCGCGACTGGTGGGATGCCTACCGCGAGGTCAACCTGCGTTTTGCCAACGAGGTAGCAACCGTCGCCGCAGAGAATGCCACGGTGTGGGTGCAGGACTATCAGCTCCAGCTCGTCCCCGGCATCCTGCGCCAGCTACGCCCCGACCTCACCATTGGATTCTTCCTGCACATTCCCTTCCCGTCCCCGGATCTCTTCCGCCAGTTGCCGTGGCGTGAGGAGTTGGTGCGGGGGCTTCTCGACGCCAACCTGATCGGCTTCCACCTCGAATCCAACGCCCGCAATTTCTTGGAGCTGGCCCGCACCCAAGGGCTGGACGTAGAAGGGGAGGTCAGCACCCGCGCGGTCACCGCTCGCATCGTGACCGGTAGCGGGCATTCTGTCGGGGTAGGCGCTTTCCCCATTTCCATTGCGGCGGGTGAATTCGCTGACGGTGGCGATGCGGGGGACGTCGCCCAGCTGCGTGCTGAGTTGGGGAACCCCAAGCACGTCATTTTGGGTGTGGACCGCCTGGATTACACGAAGGGGATCCTGCAGCGCCTCACCGCCTTCGAGGAGCTCCTCGAGACCGGTGCGCTGGACCCACACGAGGTAACCTTCGTCCAGCTGGCTACTCCTTCGCGCGAACGCATCGACCATTACCGCGCCACGCGTTCAAAGGTGGAGGAGGCCGTGGGCCGCATCAATGGCCGCTTTGGGCGCCTCGGCGCGCCGGTGGTGCATTACCAGCACAGCTCCGTTCCGAAGGAGGTCCTGCGCCGCTACTACCGGCTCGCGGACATCATGCTGGTCACGCCATTTAAGGACGGTATGAACCTAGTGGCCAAGGAATACGTGGCCTCCCACGGCGACGGCACAGGAGCGCTCGTGCTCTCCGAGTTTGCGGGCGCGGCAGCAGAGCTTACCCAAGCCAACCTGTGCAATCCCTTCGACATCGAATCCATCAAACGTGCGCTGCTCTCTGCGGTCAAGGCACTGGAGGAATCCCCCGAGACCATGCGCGAGCGCATGATTGCTATGAACGAGCAGGTGCGTCAGCACGATATCGCGCTGTGGTCGCAGTCCTTCCTCGGCGCACTGAACCAGGAGGAAGCATGATGCGGCGCCGGCTCACCGCTGTGCTCAGTACTGTGCTGCTTGCGCTTGGCCTAGCTGGATGCAGCTCCGCTAAGGAGGAACCTGCCCCGCGCGGCGATGACCGCATCGTGGGCAAGGATTGGCAGGTCATCAACCTCTACACCTCACCGGACGCTCCTTCCTCCCTCCCTGCCGATACTGCACACGTGCCCCATATGAGCTTCGGTGAGCACACTGCGGTGGGCTCAACTGGCTGCGTACCGTTTACCGCTGAGGTGTCCTTCCACAAGGATGACAAAACCTCCACGATCTGGGAGGGCGACGTCATGCGGGTGGAGAAAGCCACCTATGAAAGCCCACCGCGAAGCGGCGACTGCGAGGGCTCGATGCAATGGGCTGATTCGCTGATGCGCAACCTCATCGCCGAAGGCCATGAGTTCGACTTCGCGCTCAACCCCAACAACCAACTCGTGTTGACGCTGCGCACCGACAAGGTGGATTCACCGATTATCCGCATGGCCGCGCTATAGCTCCGAAGTTTCAGCGCTAGGGTGGGGAGCATGATTGATGCTCTCGCCGCCGCCGAACATTTAGCGGTTGTTTCCGACTTCGATGGCACCTTGGCCGGCTTCGCGCGCAACGCCTACGCAGTGCGCCCCGAGCAGCGCTCGCTGGATGCTCTCGCTGCCTTGGCGCAACTACCTAACACCACCGCGGCAGTGCTCTCTGGGCGCCACCTCGATGGCCTGATGCGAGTATGCCCGCTGCGCGAGCCGGTGCTTTTTGGTGGCTCGCATGGGGCCGAATCCTCGTGGGAAGAATCCGCGCTCACCCCGGAGATGGAAGCCTACTTGGCCAAGAAGGAAGCGGAAATCAAGGAGATTATCGCCCGCCACCCCGGCGCGGAGCTGGAGATCAAACCTTTCCAGCGGGTGCTGCACCTGCGGGCGCTGGAGTTGCAAGACCCGGACGCCGCCGCTGCTGCTTATGCGGAAGGCGAGGCCTTAAGCGCCGATGGTTTCCCCAAGACTGCGGGCAAGTGCGTCGTCGAGTTCTCCGCAACGCAGGCCACGAAGGGCACGTGGATTGACAAGCTTCGTCACCGCGTCGGGGCCACAGCGGTGGTCTTTTTAGGGGATGACACCACCGACGAAGACGGCTTCGCCGCGCTCAATCAGCCGCCGGACCTCGGTGTCAAGGTTGGTGAGGGCGCAACGCAGGCGGCGCTGCGCGTGCCCGATATCGCGGCGGTGACAGAGTTCCTCGAAGAACTCGCCGCCGCTCGCGCGCAGCACAGCTCTTAAGCCCCGACCGGCGCCACGGTGCGCCCCGGGCGGAAGGTGGTCTCCAACAACACGCGCGGCACCTCGCCGCGCCCCTCGATGAGGCTGGCCAGCATGCGCCCCGCCGCCGCCCCCTTTTCCTTGTTCGGCTGCACGACGGTGCTCAGGCCCAGCGCCAGGGCCGGCGCGATGCCATCGAAGCCGGTGACGGAGAGCTGCTCGGGAACCGCGATTCCATGATCGCGCGCATAAGCCATAACCCCGAGCGCCATCGAATCCGTCGTGCACAACACCGCGGTGAGATCCGGGTACTTAGTCAGCAGCTCCTCCGCGGCCGCGTAAGCCGTACGCGAATCGTTGATGTGTCGCGTCACCACGGGGATGTCTGCAGGATCGAGTCCCGCGTCTGCAAAAACATCGAGCGCACCCAATACACGTGAGCGCTGCACGTGCATGTCCGCCGCGGCCAGTTGTGCAGCCGTCACTTCGCCGTCGAGGCGTTCGCGGTGTAGTCGGATGGCAAGGATACCGATGCGGGTATGGGAGGCGTCGACAAGCGCCTGCGCCGCCGGGGCAATCGCGGCGCGGTCATCGATGCCCACGAAGGGCAAGCCCGAATCCGTGGGCTGGTCACACACCACCACCGGCAGGCCACGGCGCTGCACGGCGTCGAGGTAAGCATCTCCCGCCGCCACGGAATAGACCACGAAACCGTCGACGGCAGCTGAACCTACGAGTTGCGCGGCCTGGGCGTCGTTGGGCGCGCCGGCGGTATCCGGCCCGGCGGGGATGAGAGTCAACGTCGTGCTCGCCCCCGCCGAGGCCTCCGCCATGCCGGCGAGGAAATCCACCGAGGCCATGTCCTCGAAGGCATAGGACAGGTGCTCGGTGAGCAGCACCCCCAGTGAACCTTGGCGGCGCGTGCGCAAGCTGCGTGCGGTGGGATCCGGGCCTGTGTATCCACGCTCAGCCGCGGCGGCGAGGATCCGCTCGCGGGTGGCAGGCGCCAGCTGGTCCGGCCGGTTGTACGCGTTGGACACCGTGGTGGGCGAAACCCCAAGTTCGGCCGCTAGGGAGGCCAGCGTCGTGCTGCGTTTGGACATGACGGCAACATTACCCGTTTTCAACTCATTATCATTTGACAACAATTTTCACTAAACGTAGAAATAGGGACATGACCACTTCCCTCTCACGCCGTGCTTTCCGACGTCCCACCGCTCTCCTCTTCGCAGCCACCCTGGGCGCCGCCTCGCTGACCGCCTGTTCCTCCAGCGGCGATAACGCCGATAGCGGCTCGGATGCCGGTTCCGACAAGGAGGCCATTCAGGTCGTCGCCTCGACCTCCATCTGGGCTGATGTGGCCCAGGCGGTCGTCAACACCGCGCAGACCGACGTCAACATCGACGTCCACCCCATCGTGAGCGGTAACAGCGTGGACCCACACCACTTCGAGCCCACCGCCGCGGACATCGCCCGCGCTAACGAGGCCGACGTCATCATCGCCGGTGGCGGCGGCTACGACGCCTGGCTCTACCAGGCCGTCAAGAACCAGGACCAGATCATTCACGCGCTCCCGCTTACCGCGCACGATCATGGTGATCATGATCATGGCGAGCATGATCATGGAGAGGAACACGACCACGCGCATGATGAGCATGATCATGACGAGCATGGTCATGACGACCATGGCCATGGAGAAGGTCATGACCATGACCACGCTCACGAAGGCGACACCGTGACCATGGACGAGGCCAAGAAGATCGCCGCCGAGCACCCCGAGCAGGTCACCAACATCGATGGCAACGAGCACGTGTGGTACGACGCCGCAGCCATCGAGAAGGTGGCGACCGAAGTGGCCGAGCTCGTTAACGAGACCAACCCAGAGGCTAAGGCCACCGCCGATCCGCTAGTCGAGCGCGTGGAGGGCCTGAAGGCACGCATCGAGAAGCTCCCGCAGCGCAACTACGCGCAGACCGAGCCCATCGCGGACTACATCTTCAAGTACACCGACAGCACCGACGCCACCCCGGAGGGCTACCGCAAGGCCACCGTCGCTGAGGGCGAGCCCACCGCCGCCGATTTGGCCCGCTTCCTTGAGGACATCAAGCAGGACAAGATCGACCTGCTCATCTTTAACCCACAGACCGAAACCGACATGACCAAGCGCATCCGCGCCGCCGCCGAGGATAAGAACATCCCGGTGGTAGAGATTGGTGAAACCCCGCCGGAGGGGACCAACTTCCTCGACTACTACGAGGAAGTCGTCAACGCACTCGAGGCTGTGTAAGTGCTCATCTCTTTTAAGAACGCCGCAGTAGAACCGCTGTGGTCGGACATGAACCTCGCCGTAGACCGCGGCGAGTTCATCGCCGTTTTAGGCCCCAACGGCGTGGGCAAATCCACGCTCCTCGGCACTATCTTGGGTACCCGCCAGCTCACCGCGGGCAGCGTAGATATCAACTGCCGTGTGGGCTTTATCCCGCAGCAAAGGATGTTCCCTCAGGACCTGCCCCTGCGCGCCCGAGACCTCGTGTCGCTGTCCCTGGCGCATGGCACGCTGCGCAACCGACGTCCTGCCCGGGGGCGCGTGGACGAGCTCCTCGCCGAAGTTGGCGCCACCGGCATCGCTGACCGCCGCGTGGGCCAGCTCTCCGGCGGGCAGCAACAGCTCATCCGCCAGGCCCAGGCCCTGGCTAATAACCCAGAGCTCATCCTCGCGGACGAGCCGCTATTGTCCTTGGACCCGGCACGGCAGCAGGCGACCGTCGAGAAGCTCAATGCGTGGCGCCACGAGCGCAGCACCTCTGTGCTTTTTGTTACCCACGGCATCAACCCGGTGCTGGGAGTGGTGGATAAGGTGCTCTACCTCGCGCCCAATGGTCACATGTTCGGCACGGTCGATGAGGTCATGCGCTCCGAAGTGCTCTCGGAACTCTATGGCTCCTCCGTGACAGTCCTCAACGTCGATGGGAGGCTCATCGTTGTCTAAATTCATCGAAGATACCCAGTACCTGCTGGGCGTTGATTTTGTGCAATCCTCGCTCATCGCCTGCGCGCTGCTCGGAATCCTTTCCGGAGTGATGACCTCACTCATCGTCCTGCGCCACATGTCCTTCTCTGTGCACGCCACCTCAGAGCTCGCGCTCATGGGCGCGGCCGCAGCGTTGCTGTTCGGTCTCAACATCGGCTTCGGTGCGATTGCCGGCGCCATCGTCGCGGCCATCATCCTGGCGGTGCTGGGGCTCAAGGGCCAACAAGACAGCGCTATCGGCGTGGTCATGAGTTTCGGCCTGGGTCTCTCGGTTTTGTTCCTGCACCTCTACCCCGGCAACGCCAAGACCGCGATGACGCTGCTGACAGGACAGATCGTCGGTGTTTCCTCCGCCTCGGTGTGGCTGCTCGCCGCCACGACCGCCATCATCGTTGCCGTGGTGGTGCTCTTCTGGCGCCCGCTGCTTTTCGCCTCCGCGGACCCCGTCATGGCCCAGGCGGCCGGCCTGCCGGTCAGGTGGCTCGCGGTGGGTTTCGCCATCCTCGTGGGTCTGACGGCCGCGCAGTCGGTGCAGATTGTCGGCTCGCTGTTGGTCATGGCGCTGCTCATCACCCCGGGTGCCGCGGCGGTGCAGGTAACTTCCTCCCCGCTGCGCGCGGTGGTGTGGTCCACCATCTTCGCGGAAGTCTCCGCCGTGGGCGGCTTCCTGCTCTCCCTGGCACCTGGCTTACCGGTATCGGTGTTCGTGACCACGATTTCCTTCATCATCTACCTGGTGTGCCGCTTCATCGGCTGGCAGCGCGGGCGCACCGCCGTGCGCGATGACATCGCCGCCGCACGCTTCCACCGCGAGCACAAGGCCGTTGGCGAAGAACACCACACGAGCACCCACGATGAGCGCTGCGCGCACACCGACTAAACTGTCTGCCCGTGAAAGAATCCCTGGAACTCGATGGCCGCACCCGCACCTTCATCACCGTGGAGCCCGCTGAGCCAGGCGGGGATCTAATCCTCTTCTTCCACGGTTCGCTGCAATCCGGCAGTGTGCTCCGCAGGTTTACGGCCAATACCTTCGATGAAATGGCCCAGCGCACCGGCCGCGTCATCATCTATCCGGAGGGCGTGGACCGCCACTTCAACGATGCCCGCGGCACCTTGCCGGTCAAGGCCCGGGAGCTCGGCGTCGACGACGTCGCCTTTGCCCGCGCCCTGGTGGAGCTGGCCCAGCAGCGCTACGGCACACAGCGCACGTTTGCCTGTGGCTACTCCAACGGTGGGCAGATGGTGCTGCGCCTGCTTTTCGACGCCCCTGGTCTCCTCGACGCCGCCTGCGTCTTCGCCTCCACCCTGGGCTCCGGCGCTAACCACGCGCCGAGCAACCCGGACTCGGCCTACCTGCCCACCCCGGTCCTACTCATGCACGGCACTGCCGATCCGCTTGCTCCCTATGAGGGCGGCGTGGCCGGGCTGGATGCGACCCGCACGCGCGGCAAGGTGACCTCAGCGCCGTGGACGGCCGCGCGCTTGGCACAGCTCAATGGCCTAACTGGAGAGCCTCAGGTGACCCACCCTTACGAGGCAGTGACCACAAGGACGTGGGCGGGCGAGAACCCCGTGGTGCTGTGGACGATGGAGGGCACCGGACACGTCATCCCGTCCGGCAACCAACTCGATGCCCGCCTCGGCCCCAACACGGATGCCTTTCTGGCAGCCGATGTCGTCGAGGGCTTCTTCGCCCGCGTTTCTTAATTCTCTACCTCCACACACGGGCACAACTGCCCGAGTTGCCAAAGATCTGGCCAGATCTTGAATCAGCGCGGAGAAGTTTGGCAGGTAGGCCAGTGCCGTGTGGACGCGGCGCCTTAAGCGCCGCGCGCGCGACGCTGGCGGGCGAACTCCGAAAGAACCGCGCCCGCTGCCACGGAGGCGTTGAGGGATTCGACCCAGTCCGTCATGGGGATGGACATGATGGCATCGCAATTCTCGCGGACGAGGCGCGAAATGCCCTTGCCCTCAGAGCCGATGACGATGACAACGGGGTCAGTGCCACCGTTGTAGGTGTCGAGCGTGTGCTCGCCTCCGGCATCCAGGCCGACGACCTGGTAGCCGGCCTTCTGGAAGTCCTGAACCGTGCGGGTCACGTTGGTCACGCGAGCCACCGGCAGGCGCGCAGCAGTGCCGGCAGAGGTACGCCAAGCCACCGCGGTGACGGAGGCAGAGCGGCGCTCTGGGATGATAACGCCGTGGCCGCCGAAGGCCGCGACGGAGCGGATGACCGCGCCGAGGTTGCGCGGGTCAGTGATGTTATCGAGGATGACGAACATACCCGGTTCCTGGGCATCGCGCGCGCGGTCCATGAGATCGTGCACATCGGCGTACTTGTACGGCGGGATCTGCAGGCCAATGCCCTGGTGCATGCCGTTTCCGGTCATGCGATCCATCTCGTGGCGCTGGACCTCGAGAATCGGGATGTTGCGGGTATTGCACATGGCCACCGCCTCGGAAAGGCGGGCGTCGTTGCGTGTGCCCTGCACGATGTAAAGGGAGGTAGCAGGCACCTTGGCGTGCAGGCACTCGATGACCGGGTTGCGGCCAACGACCATCTCCGCGGTCTCCTTCTGGTGACGGCCCGAATTGCGGCGCTCGCGCTCCAGCTTCGCCTTGTGCTTGGCGTGGTAGATACGGTCCTCCGCCTTAGGCGTGGGGCCCTTGCCTGCCAAGCCCTTGCGGCGCTGGCCACCAGAGCCCTTCGTGGCGCCCTTCTTATTCGTCTTGCGGATACCTGCGCCGCCGCGGCCATGGGTACGTGCCATAGATCTTCTCCTTTGTTGTCCTCGGCTTATGCAGAGGACGTTAATCCGCCAGGGACCAGGTGGGGCCGTCGGCGGTGTCGGTGATGGTAATACCCGCGGCTGCAAGGCGGTCGCGCACGGCGTCCGCAGTAGCCCAATCCTTTTCTGCGCGGGCGGTAGTGCGACGCTCCAGCTCGGCCCGAACGAGAACGTCCAGGGCCGCTTCAGCGCCGCTTTCTTCGCCACTATCTTTCCACTGTTCATCCAGTGGATCAAAGCCAAGAACCGCGGCCATGGCGCGCACAGCCCCGGCGAGGCGCTCAGCCTCTTCACGGTTGCCGTCGCTCAGCGCCTTATTGCCCGCGCGCACGGTGGTGTGGATTTCCGCCAGTGCCTTCGGCACAGCGATGTCATCATTCATCGCTTCTTCGAAGGCCTGGGTCCACTCGCCCTTCTCGACGCCCTCGAACTTGCCTACGAAATCCTCGATGCGGCGATAGCCGGCTGCGGCCTCGGTCAGCGCTGCCTCGGAATATTCGAGCACCGAGCGGTAGTGCGCGGAGCCCAGGTAGTAGCGCAGCTCCACCGGGCGGACGATCTCCAGCATGTTGGCAATGGAGAGGACGTTGCCCAAGGACTTCGACATCTTCTCACCGGCCATGGTGACCCAGTGGTTATGCATCCAGTAGTTGGCGAACTTGTCCCCCGCCGCATGAGACTGCGCGATCTCATTTTCGTGGTGCGGGAACTGCAGGTCCAAGCCGCCGCAGTGGATATCGAACTCGCTGCCTAGGTAGTACGTGGACATGACCGAGCACTCCAAGTGCCAGCCCGGTCGGCCACGACCCCACGGGGTGGGCCAGGATGGCTCGCCCGGCTTAGCCGCCTTCCACAGAGCGAAGTCCTGGGGGCTGCGCTTGCCCGCGTTGTCTGTTTCGCCCTGTTCCATTTCCTCGACGCGGTTGCCGGACAGCGAACCGTAGTCCGAGCCTTCCGTGGCATTCCACGCCGCGACGTCGAAGTAGACGGAGCCAACACCGTCTTCGCCAGGCACGGCATAAGCAAAGCCGGCGTCGATAAGCCGCTGCATGTACTCCACCATCTGGGTGACAAAGCCCGTCGCGCGCGGCTCCACGGAAGGGGGCAGAACTCCCAGGGTGTTGTAGGCCTTGGTGAACTCGCGCTCATAGGTGGATACCCACTCCCACCAGGGGCGGTTATTCTCAGCGGCCTTAGTGAGGATCTTGTCATCGATATCGGTGACGTTGCGCACGAGTGCCACGTCATAGCCTTGCGCGCTAAGCCAGCGGCGCAGGATGTCGAAGGCAACGCCGGAGCGCAGGTGGCCAATATGCGGCTGGGACTGCGGGGTGGCACCGCACAGGTAGATCGACGCGTGGCCGGGGCGAACCGGCTCGAACTCACGTTGGCTGCGGGTGGCGGTATCAAAAATGCGCAAAGTACTCACCTGGCCTAGTCTAATTGACTCGCGTCCGGCGGCTAGCGCGGGACGGCCTAGGCGCGCCAGACCACGGCGGTGGCCACGGCAGCGCGGCCCTCCTTGCGGCCGGTGAAGCCAAGGTGATCCGTCGTCGTCGCAGAGACGGACACTGGGGCGCCGAGGATGTCGCTCAGAACGGCCTCGGCTTCCTTCCGCCGCGGGCCCATCTTGGGGCTCTGGCCAACCAGTTGCGCAGCGGCGTTGCCGATGATGAAGCCTTCCTTTTCCAGCAGCTCGCGGCACTCACGCAGCAGCTGGGCGCCGGAAACCCCGTCGTACTCTGGCCGGCCCACGCCAACGAAGGAGCCGAGGTCGCCGAGGTTGGAGGCGGAAAGCAGAGCGTCGACAAGCGCGTGGCTCACCACGTCCCCATCGGAGTGGCCCTCGCAGCCATCCACGTCCTCGAAGAGGAGACCTGCGATCCAGCAGGGTTTTCCGGGCTCAATCTGGTGGGCGTCGGTGGCGATTCCCACGCGCGGGATAATCGGGTTAGTCACTAGGCACCTCGAAGATGGTCGGTTCGGCCTCATCCGTCACGGCCTTCGCCAGGACGAGGTCGATGGGAGTGGTGATTTTAAACGCGAAGGTGTCTCCCTGCACGGTCTCCACGCGCTCGCCGTGCCATTCCATCAGGCTGGCGTCATCCGTGGCGACAAAGTCAGGGTCCTGCGCCCAATAGTCTAGGTTGGCGCGGCGCAGCGCGGCCAGGTTAAAACCCTGCGGGGTCTGCACGGCGCGCAGGCGGGAGCGATCCGGAGTAGACAGCACCGTGGTCCCCTCGACTTCTTTGATGGTATCCGCCACGGGAAGGACCGGGATAACTGCGGTGGCCCCGTCGAGCACGCGCTTGGCGACGCGCGCGATCATCCCCGGCGGCGTCAACGCCCGGGCGGCGTCGTGGACCAGCACCACGGCATCCTCTTCTGGGATGGCTTGCAGGCCCGCCCAGACGGAATCGGCGCGCTCACCCCCGCCGTGGACGATGCGTACGGGCACATCAGAATCGATGCGGTCGAGGATGCTGGTGGCATAATCCTCCATGGCGGGGCTGACGAGAACGATGACTTCATCGACAAATTCCGAGGTAATCATGGCCTTCACGGAGCGTTCAAGCAGGGTACTTCCGCGCAGCTCCACGTAGGCCTTAGGAATGTCAGCGCCGAGGCGCGTTCCCTGGCCGGCCGCCGCGACGAGGGCGATCACGCGGCGGGTATTAGTCTTCGTCGTCGAAGGAGAGGTCATCGAGATCGACGTCATTGTCAATGTCGGTGGTGATGGACTTGTCCTCGACCAAGCCGGCGGCGCGGTGGCGCTCGATGGTGGCGTTGATTTCCTCCATCATGGTGTCCGCCTTCTTGTCATCGACCGGCTTAGCCAGGGAAAGCTCACCGACCAGAATCTGGCGGGCCTTGGCAAGCATGCGCTTCTCACCGGCGGACAGGCCGCGGTCCTGATCGCGGCGCCACAAGTCACGCACGACTTCTGCCACCTTGTTGATATCGCCGGATGCAAGGCGCTCCTGGTTGGCCTTATAGCGGCGGGACCAGTTGCCGGCCTCCTCCACGTCTTCTTCGCGCAAAACGGAGAAGACCTTCTCGAGGCCTTCCTTGCCCACAACATCACGCACGCCCACCATCTCAACGTTCTTGGAGGGCACACGAACCACGAGGTCGGACTGGTTGATCTGGAGGACGAGATACTCGAGCTCCTCGCCGCCCATCTCGCGCTTTTCAATCGCCGTAATCTTGGCGGCGCCGTGGTGGGGGTAGACGACGACCTCTCCGACCTTAAATTCCATTGCCACTCCTTATGAAGCCTTTGAGACGGTGCCCATCGTGCGCTCTCGGCGTACTCTCAGTGGGCCGCATATACAGGGTATCTACTCTAGCACGCAGTTTTCCGGCACTGCTCCCCCACCCAAGCCCGTAGAGCAGCTCGCTTTACACCACGATGACGGCCAACATAAAGCGCGGCTACCCCCGGTTTACCCAAGAGGTTTGTCGGAAACTGTGTGCTTTTACTGCGGAGGTACTAGGCTAAAGCGTTGATAAGCTTTGTGATCGCAATTCAATGGAGGACACTCACAGTGCAGTCCCTGAAGTCCGCCGCTCGCTGCGGTGCCATCATGTCAGTTACCGCCCTCTCCGCGCTGGCCTTGGCGTCCTGCTCGGCCGGTCATGTTGCTCAGACCGCGGAAAAGGTCATTGCTGTCGACGGCGCATCCGCAAGCACCGAAGATGGCAAGGTGGCCGTGCGTGACGTCACCATTCAGGTTGAGCCGGACACCGGTGAGACCTCCCTGAAGTTCGTGGCCGTCAACCAGGGCTACAAGGTCGACGACGTCGTCCTCGAGTCCGTGAGCGTCGACGGCCAGGACGTACCACTGGAAGGCGCAGAGCCGCTTCCTCGCGATCACGCCCTCTACGCTGATTCCCAGACGAACCTGGACCGTCTCCCGAAGGACGGCAAGGACAAGAACATCACCTACGTGGCCACCACCCTAGAGAACGACGGCTTCGCCTTCGGCGGCGCCCGCCCGGTGACCTTCACTTTTAACACCGGCACCATCGAGGTTGACGCCACCGTGTCCGCCTCCCCGCTGCAGTCCGGTGACTTTGACCGCGACCCGCAGTCCACCGAGGGCTACGCCGAGAACAAGTAAGCCTTTTCTTCATAGAGAACCGCCCCAGCCGCCAAAGTTTTCCCGGATCTTCGAATCACGGGCTTCAACTTTGGCAGTTGGGGCGGTGTGCGTTTAACGCTCCTCAGCGAACGCAGGAAACTCTTAAGCTCGCGAGGATGCCGTAGTCATCACAAGCAGAGAGTTAAGAATGCCCAGAGAGGACAGGGCAGCCGGGATGAGAAGAAGGTTCGGTGCCTGCGGGCCGCCGTACTTCACCATCTCATCCATAACCTGGTTGAGCGGTTCCGGGTAGGTAGCGGCGGAAGCGGCCGGGGCGCCAGCTACAGCCAGGGAGGTAGCAGCGGTCAGAGCAACGAGGGTACGACGAATCTTCATGGGGTCTCCTTGAATAGTGAGGTGTGGGGGTAAGTGAACTGGACTAGGACAGCAGGTTCGACAGGAAGCCCAAGGAGGACAGCGCCGCCGGGACGAGGATGAGGTTCTGAGCCTCATAGCCAGCGACGTTGGTGATCTCGGTCAGAACAGTGGCCAGCGGCTCGGGAGCTTGTGCGGCAGAAGCAGCCGGGGTGCCAGCGAGGGCGACGGCGGCAGCAGCGCCAGCGGCGACGAGGGTACGACGAATCTTCATGGAAATACCTTCTTGTTGTGAGAAATCGGACGGGGATAAAGAGGGGGCAGGCACACACAAGATGTAACCTGGCTAACACTGTAGCGCCTCTGTGCATATCGCGCGCGATGAAAAGGGTGCGACCCTGCCCGCGACGTGAATGTCCACACCACTTACTAGAGTGATGGGCATGGCAAAAAAGGTTCGTCCCGTCCACACGTGCTCTGAATGCGGCTTCGTCTCCCCCAAGTGGCTTGGCCGCTGCCCCGAGTGCGGTTCATGGGGAACGTTGCAGGAAACCGCGGCGTCAGAAAGCAGCACCGCGGCCCAGGCCGCTGTGTCTGGACGCCGACCAACCGGCCTGACACCGACGAGCCCAGCGGTTCCGATTACGAAGGTGGGCGCTGCCGCCACGAAGGCCCTCAACACTGGCATCGGGGAGCTCGATCGCGTTCTTGGCCGCGGCATCGTTCCCGGTTCGGTGGTGCTTATGGCGGGTGAGCCAGGAGTCGGAAAATCCACTTTGTTATTGGAGGTCGCCTCCCGCTGGGCGCAGCTGGGCCGCACCGCCCTCTATGCCACGGCCGAGGAATCCGCCGGGCAGGTCCGCGCCCGGGCCGAGCGGACCGGGGCCTTGCACGAGACGCTCTACCTCGCGGCCGAATCGAATTTGGATGTCGTCTTTGGTCACGTCGAGCAGCTCAAGCCCAGCCTCCTCATCGTGGACTCCGTCCAAACCATGCACGCGGCCGGGGTGGAGGGCGTAGCCGGTGGCGTGGCACAGTCGCGTGCGGTGACCGCAGCCCTGACCACACTGGCCAAAACCACCGGCATCCCCATCCTCCTCGTCGGACACGTGACCAAGGACGGCAACGTCGCTGGCCCGCGCGTGCTCGAGCACCTCGTGGACGTCGTGTTGAACTTTGAAGGTGACCGCCAATCCTCCCTGCGTCTGCTCCGGGGACTCAAGAACCGTTTCGGCGCCACCGATGAGATGGGCTGCTTTGAGCAAACCGCCGCCGGCATCCGGGAGGTGGCGGACCCTTCCGGCCTCTTCCTCTCCCACCGCGGCAGCACCCCAGACGGTTCAGCGGTGACCGTCGCCATGGATGGCGTGCGCCCCATCCTGGCCGAGGTGCAGGCGCTGACCGTCGACCCCGTGGCGAAGAACCCGCGGCGCGTGGTCACGGGGCTCGATGCCAACCGTGTCCCGATGGTGCTCGCCGTACTGCAGGCCCGCGCCGGTGAACGCACCAACGATAAGGACGCTTACGTGGCCACGGTGGGCGGCATGAAGATCCAAGAGCCGGCGACGGATCTTGCCGTAGCGCTCGCCACGTGGTCTTCCTTGCACGAGCAGCCGCTGCCACCGAAAACGGTGGTCATCGGTGAGGTGGGCCTGGCCGGCGAAGTTCGCCGCGTACCGAACCTGGACCGCCGCTTGGCAGAAGCGTCCCGCTTGGGTTACCGCTACGCCATCGTCCCGCCCGGAAAGGTGGAGGTCGGCGGTGGCATGCAGGTGCGCCAAGCCGCAACGCTGAGCGAGGCGATTGCAGCGCTTAAAGCAAGTTGAACGGCAACGCTGGGGAGTAGTTTTCCCCGATGACGGTATGCAGGAAGTAAGCGCCTGGCTCGGCTTCCTCGCGCTCGGTGCACTTGCCCGACTCGGAACGCTTGCGGGACCAATCCGCCTGGAAGTAGCGCGTCTCACCGGACTTGAAAGTCTGCTTGCCGGTTTCCACTGAGGCATAGCAATCGGTATCGGACCACACGCGTTCGTTGGAGCCCATCTTGTAAACCTCGAAACGCAGCTGCTCTTCATCGAGATCGATAGAGCAGTCCTCCGTCGTCGGGTTGAATACCTCCAAGTAGAAGGTTGGCATCTTACCGGCGGGGACGCTGTCCTCGTTGGTCTTGGCCATCACTTTAAGGTCCTGGAGGGAACACGTTGTCTTGGATGGATCAACGGTGAGCTCAGCTGGCTTTTCCTCGGAGGTCGGTTCTTCTTTGTCCGTCTCCCCCGCCTCGGGCTCGGTGGATTCCTCAGACGCGGTGGACTCGGTCGTCTCCACCGCCGAGGTTGCATCCTCCGACGGAGTCAGAGTGCCCGACGCCGCCGCCTGCTGCGACTCGGCTCCCGGGTCCTCCTTCGAACCGCTAAAGAGCGCGGTGGCAGCCCAAATAAGGATAACCACGAGTACCAGAATCGCCACGAGCGCGGCGATGCGGCGACGCAGGTAAATCTCTCGCGGCAGCTGCTTCGGGGTACGGGATGGCTCAGTCACAGCTCTTAGTTTAAGGGGACTAGAGCCCAACCCGGGCCAGCCCGGGGCCGCGTGTCTTGAGCAGCGACTTCTATGCGCTTAGTCCCGCCCAGTGCCCGGGCCAGCCGGCGAGCCTAGTGAACGCCGTGCAGGACGACGGTCTCCACGCTGGAATCCTCTAGGAGGTAGCGCAGGCCGACGATGCCGAGCGTGCCGGCGTCGAGAAGCTGGCGCGCAGCCGGCACGTCAGAAATGATCTGGGAGACTGTCTGCGCGGTATTCTCGCGCTCGAAATCGGCGAGCTCCTCGCGGCCATCACGCTTGGCCACCATCGAGGCAGCGGCCACGCGCTCAATGATCGGACGCTGCAGGCCCGTCGGCAGATCGCCGCCCGCCAGGAAGTCCGCAGCTGCGCCCACCGCACCGCAGGACTGATGCCCCATCACCACGAGCAGGTTGGCCTTGAGATTCTCCAGGGCATAGTCCAGCGACGCCATCACCGCGCTGTCCAGGATATGACCGGCGGTGCGGATGACGAAGGCATCGCCGAAACCAATGTTGAACACGTGTTCGATCGGCGCGCGGGAATCGGAACAGGCCAACACAATGACGCGCGGGTCCTGCCCTTGGGTCAGGCCAGCGCGCAGCTTCGCGTCTTGGTTAACGTCGATGAGGTGGCCCGTCACCAGTCGGTGGTTACCTTCCTGGAGGGCTTCCCACACCTTCTGCGGGTTTTGAGGGACATCTACTAAAGGCATGATCCTTACTCTAGTCCCCACCACCTACACTGAGGTGCCTATGGATACCCAAGCTGTCGTGGAATGGTTCGATGCCCATGAGCGTCCCCTACCGTGGCGCGAGCCAGGGACCTCGGCATGGGGCGTGCTCTTAAGCGAGGTCATGAGCCAGCAAACACCCGTCGCGCGCGTCGCCCCGCAGTGGGAGGAGTGGATGCGCCGCTGGCCCACCCCACAGGACCTCGCGGCGGCTTCCAAAGCAGATGTGCTGCGTGCCTGGGGAAAGCTGGGCTACCCGCGCCGCGCGTTACGCTTGTGGGAGTGCGCGAAAGAGATTGGTGAAGGCGCGGTTCCGGGAGACGTCGACAAGCTCTTGGCGTTGCCCGGAATCGGTGAGTACACCGCGCGTGCGGTGGCTTGCTTCCATTTTGGGCACAACGTTCCGGTGGTGGATACCAACGTCCGCCGCGTCTATGCCCGCGCCGAGGAGGGCCGCTTCCTGGCGCCACCTCCCGCAAAACGCGAGTTGGCGCAGGTAGAAGCTTTGCTTCCAGAAGAGAACGGTCCGCGCTTTTCAGCCGCGCTCATGGAGCTCGGCGCGCTGGTGTGCACGGCCAAGAACCCCGACTGTGCCGCCTGCCCCATCAAGTCCACGTGCGCCTGGCAGCTCGCGGGCTGTCCGGAGCCCAGCGAAGAAGAGACCGCGCGGGCCAAGAAGCGCGTGCAAAAGTTCACCGGTACGGACCGGCAGGTGCGCGGGCTGCTTCTCGACGTCCTCCGCGCCACCCCTCATCCCGTCGAGCAATCCGCGCTCGACGCGGTATGGCCGGACGCGGCACAGCGCTCGCGCGCACAAGCCTCACTGCTCGAGGATGGGTTGATGGATGTCAACGACGAGGGTTTGTTCCACCTTCCGCACTAGGCACATGTGAGAAGTCGATGAGGTGGCCGAAGGTCCAGTCACGGTCGGTCAACAGGCGCGCGAGGATAAGCCCACAGCCGATGGCTGCCACGGCCATCGAGGCGGTAGCGAAGTTGCTCAACGCCTGGTCCATGTTACCCACGTTGAGGTGATAGACAGTGCGGAACATGGAGGTGCCCGGGATCATGATGACGGACGCGGGCACCGTCGTGGTGATGCGCGGTAGGTGTGCGCGTGTGGAGGCCACCGCACCCAAGAGCCCGACGATGAGACCACCTACGAAGGCGCCGACGTAGGCCGTGGCCCCGACGCCGATGAGGAGCAGGCGCACAAGGTTGGCCACCGTTCCCACCGCGGCCGCCACGAGCACCATCCGGCGCGAGGAGTTAAAGAGGAACGCGAATCCGGAAATGCCTAGGAAGCTGGCCGCCGCGGCGGCGAGGTACCACACGGGCGCATAGTCCGGAATTCCCGGTTCCGGGGTGAGTTCCGTGGTCCAGCTGACTAAGGCCACGGTAAAGGTCGCAGCTGTGATCACCGTCAGCGCGTAGGTCAGGCGGGATAGTCCGGCCTCGAAGTCGAAGCGCGCGAGATCAATGAGCGCGGAGAATAGCGGGAAGCCGGGAATGAGGAAAAGTACGGCGGCCACATAGCCCGAGGAAAACTCCGACGGGTCCGCCACCCCGGCGGCGGCCACAGCCTCGGTGGTGAAGAAGTACACGAGGCTAGCCACCGTCCCGGCCGCCACGATGCAGCCCAGCTGGTGAACGTGCTTGCCGTGTAGGACCGCGCGGGTGAGCTGACCACAAAAAGCGGCGAGCGCCACGAGGAAAATCGCCAGCGGCGTGAAGAAGTTCAGGACCGCGAATGAGGCGCACGCAATCGCCGCCGCGGCTGCCAAGAACCAACGATTCCACCGCTTGACCACCCTCGACTCGATGGAATCAAGCATCTCTGTAAGATCTTCGGCCGTAATGCCCGCGTACAGCCTGTGGTGGGTAAGGTCCTCCAGCGCCTCAATGCGGGAGGCGTCAACGGCCGGCGAATGCTGCTGGGCCACCACGGTGCGAAACTCGCGGCCGCGGTGAAACGTGCACGTTATCTGGGTGACGCCCACGTTGGCGTCGAGCCGATCAAAGCCGAGCGCACGGGCGGCACGTTTCATGCCGCGCAGCACGCGGTAGCCGGACGTTCCCGCCCCCATGAGCATCATGCCTAGGCGCAAGACGACGTCGGCCTCGTACCCCATACGGACATAGTCGCTGTTGGGGTGAGATGTCATTAGCGCCAGCGTCCCCGGAAATTCAGGCCGCCGGGCAGGTTGACCCACATGCCGCCGCGGGAGTTAAACGTCACGGGGCCGACCTTCGTCGACATCGAGGCACCGGAGCCGGAGAGGTTGATCCAGCTGTTCTTTCCGGTCTTCTTGCGCTTGCGATAATAAATTCCCATGCGTGCCAGCTTAGCGCGGATGCGCACCACGACGCCGCAGGCTACTCTGAGCTTTGTGCGAATAAAATCCCTGTTAACAGTGCTGACGACCACCGCTGCTCTTATTCTGGCGTCACCCGCCGCCCACGCGGTGGAGCCGGGCAGCGTCCAGTCGGCGTCACCGATAGAACAACCCGGTGTTAAGGCCACTGTTATCTCTTATTCCTCCACCCTCATGAATGGCACGCCCACCACGGTGACCGGCATGGTCTACGAGCCCTCAGCACCATGGAACGGGCCGGGCGAGCGCCCAACTATCGTCTACGCGCCGGGAACGCGTGGGGCGGGTGACCAGTGTGCGCCGTCCCGAGCCCGTTTCGCCGCCGACGGCAACCGCGTTGACCAGCGCTATGAAGCTGCGGCCACGCGCGTGTATAACTACGCGGCCTCCCAAGGTGTGCGCGTCGTAGTCACGGACTACATCGGGCTCGGAACCCCGGGGCACCATTCTTATGTCAACAACGTCGAGGAGGCCCACGCGGTTCTTGACGCCGCCCGCGCCGCGCTCCGGCTCGCCGGTGCTCCCGCCGATTCCCCCGTGGGATTTGTCGGCTACTCCCAAGGCGGTGGCGCAGCTGCCGCTGCAGGCGAATACGCCGCTAGCTACGCCCCCGAGCTCAACGTCAAGGGAACCTTCGCCGGTGCACCTCCAGCGGACCTCTTCGAGGTGATGCAGGCGGTCGACGGCTCAGCGCTCGTTCACGTGTTGGGCTACGCCATCAATGGTTTTGCGGAGCGCAGCCCAGAGTTCTCCCGGGAAATCATCGGTGAGATGAATCCACGCGGCCACACATTCCTCGCCGACGCTGCCACCTTTTGCTTGCGCGAATCGATGTCTACCTGGGGAAATGTTCGAACCAGTGAGCTGACCACGAGCGGTGAATCCTTCGCCGAGCTCCTGCGCCGCAAGCCGGTGGCCTCCCGCATGCTGCACGAGCAGCGCCTCGGCCAGCGGGCTCTCAACGCCCCGATGATGGTGGTCAACTCCCCGACCGATGACATCATCCCCTACCAGCAAGCACGCCGCATGGCTCACGACTTCTGTGCTGCCGGTGGGACCGTCTACTTTGAGGACGCCTGGGCGGTGAACGTGAGCCCGGGCTCGGGCACCAACCATGCCGCGCCCACGGTCCGCGCGGTTCTGCAGGGCACGAACTACCTCATCGACCGCTTCCGCGACGTCCCCGCACCGTCAAACTGCCAACCTGCCGAATCCTAGAATCGCCCCCTGGCGCCGCCATCTATTTTCATTTACTTGTCAATAAGCGCCGGCGGGGATAGGCTGAGTGCATGGCACACGAGCACCACGACCACGATCACTCCAGCACGCCCCTGCGCGCGCTCTTGATTGCGCTCAGCATTACCGGCACCGTTTTCTTCGCGGAGCTGATCGGCGGCTGGTTGGCGGGTTCAATGGCGCTGATGGCGGATGCGATGCACATGCTTTCCGACGCCGCTGGGCTCATCATCGCGGTACTCGCGGTGTTGGTTGGGCGTCGACAAGCATCGGCCCAGGCCACGTACGGCTACCGGCGAGTAGAGGTGCTTGCTGCGCTAGCGAACGCGGTGATGGTGCTGGCAATCTCGGTGTGGATTGTCGTCGAGGCGGTGCGCCGCCTGCAGAGCCCGGCTGAGGTACAAGGAACAACGATGCTGATCATCGCGGTGATTGGCCTTGTGGCGAATGCGCTATCGGCGTGGGTGTTGCACCGGCACCGCGAATCCTCAATCAACGTGGAGGGCGCGTTCTTGCACGTGCTGGTGGATATGCTCGGCTCGATCGCAGTGATCGTGGCGGGCGTCGTGGTACTGACCACGGGGTTTGTGGCGGCGGACGTGATCGCCTCCCTGGTGATCGCGGCGATGGTGCTCCCGCGCGCCTGGCAGCTCATGCGGCTCTCGGCGAGCGTGCTGCTCGAGCAGGTCCCGGCGGACTTCGACGCCAGCGTCATCGAGCCCGCGCTGCGACAGATCGAGGGTGTTGCCGACATCCACGACCTACACCTGTGGAGCCTGGACGGCGTGAACGTGCTGACGACCGTGCACATCGTGCGCGACGGTACCGTCGAGACCGGCCCTCTGTTGGATGCCGCCCAGCAAGCCCTGCGCGAGCACGGCATCGAGCACTCCACCATCCAGATCGAGCACCCGGAGCACGAATCCCACGAGACGGTGTGCTGATTCCCTTCTAGCCCGGCTTAGGTCATGAGCGGGCGAGCAACGTCACTCCTAACACTGCTACCTGGTACTTTTCGGCGGTGGGGTGGGATTGTTCCGCACGAAACTGAACCAAGTCAAAAGGGCGTCCCGCAAAAGGCATCTGGCAAACGGCATCTTTGGGTCTAAAAACGCCATCTACAAGGCGTAAAAGGCGTTTTCAGCCGTGAAAACGCCTTATGACAGATGCCTTTTGTCAGACGCCTTTTACCAAACGCCTCCATCATCCAGGTCGAGCACCCGGAGCACGAATCTCACGAGACGGTGTGCTGATTCCCTTCTAGTGGTGGGCGGGCCTTCCCGCCCACTGGGCCTTCCCGCCCACTGGGGCGTGCCTCCCATCGCGGCTGGAGGACACACAAAGAAAGCCCCGAACCGCACGCGGTGTCACACGCATGCGGTTCGGGGCTTATTCCTTATGGGTCCAGCACGGGGCCCAAGTCAGCGCTTAGAGCGGCTGGCCAGCACCGGCACCTGCCGGCGGCGGGTTGCCGTCATCGCCATCGTCGTTGTGGGATTCCTCAGCGGAATCGCTACCAGACTCGTCGAGGACGTCCGGGGTCACCGTGTCCGGACCATTGGAGTCGGGGCCGTGAGTTTCGGCGTCGATCTCGGTGGCCAGTTCCTCATCGGCCTCACGCACGGCGGTCTCCTCGAGCTCCTTGTCGAAGGTGTCCTCCGGCAGCGGGCGTGGACGCGGCGTGAAGGTGAAGGTGGCAGAAGAGTTGTCCTTGGACTCGCCGTCCCAGCCTTCAACGTCCACGGTGATGATCTCACCCGCGCCGATTTCGCCGAAGAGGATCTTCTCGGAGAGCTGGTCCTCAATCTCGCGCTGGATGGTGCGGCGCAGCGGACGTGCACCCAAGACCGGGTCGAAGCCGCGCTGAGCCAGCAGGTCCTTGGCCTTCTGAGTGAGCTCGATGCCCATGTCACGCTCGGAGAGCTGCTTCTCTACGCGGGCGATGAGCAGCTCCACCATCTCGACGATCTGCTCCTGGGTGAGCTGGTGGAAGACCACAATCTCATCAATACGGTTGAGGAACTCGGGGCGGAAGTGCTTCTTCAGCTCGTCATTGACCTTGTTCTTCATGCGCTCGTACTGCGCATCGGCGTCATTCTCCGAAGAGCCGGTGAAGCCCAGTCCCACAGCCTTGGAGATATCCTGAGTACCCAAGTTCGAGGTGAAGATAAGCACGGTGTTCTTGAAGTCCACCACGCGGCCCTGACCATCGGTCAGACGGCCATCCTCCAACACCTGCAGAAGGGTGTTGTAAATCTCCTTGTGGGCCTTTTCGATCTCATCGAAGAGCACCACGGAGAAAGGCTTGCGGCGAACCTTCTCGGTCAGCTGGCCGCCCTCTTCGTAGCCAACGTATCCCGGAGGAGCACCAAAGAGGCGGGACGCGGTGAAGCGATCGTGGAACTCACCCATATCGATCTGGATGAGGTCATCATCCGAACCGAAGAGGAAGTTGGCCAGGGACTTCGACAGCTCCGTCTTACCCACACCGGAGGGGCCTGCGAAGATGAAGGAACCGGAAGGACGGCGCGGGTCCTTCAGGCCGGCACGGGTGCGGCGAATGGCGCGGGACACGGCCTTGACGGCATCGTCCTGGCCGATGATGCGCTTGTGCAGCTCCTCTTCCATGTTGAGGAGGCGGTTGGATTCCTTCTCCGTGAGCTTGAGCACCGGAATGCCGGTCCAGTGCGCGAGGACCTCAGCGATCTGCTCCTCGCCGACCTCGGCGATTTCCTCCAAGTCACCGGAGCGCCACTGCTTTTCCTTTTCCGCGCGCTCTTCACCCAGCTTGCGCTCCTTATCGCGCAGTCCAGCGGCCTTCTCGAAGTCCTGGGCGTCAATCGCAGCTTCCTTTTCCTTGCGGACCTCTGCGATGCGATCATCCACTTCGCGCAGGCCCTCCGGGGCGGTCATGCGCTTGATGCGCATACGGGCACCGGCCTCATCGAGGAGGTCAACAGCCTTATCCGGCAGGAAGCGGTCATTGATGTAGCGGTCCGACAGGGAGGCCGCAGCCTTCAACGCTTCATCGGTGTAGGAGACGCGGTGGTGTGCCTCGTACTTATCGCGCAGCCCCTTGAGGATCAGGATGGTGTCATCGAGGGAGGGCTCCTCCACCTTGACAGGCTGGAAGCGGCGCTCCAAGGCAGCATCCTTCTCAATGTGCTTGCGGTACTCATCCAGGGTGGTGGCACCGATGGTCTGCAGCTCGCCGCGGGCCAGTTTCGGCTTCAGCAAGGAAGCAGCATCGATAGCGCCCTCGGCGGCACCGGCGCCGACCAGGGTGTGGATCTCATCGATAAAGAGGATGATGTCACCGCGCTGGTTAATCTCCTTGAGCACCTTCTTCAGGCGCTCCTCGAAGTCACCGCGGTAGCGCGAGCCAGCCACCAGGGAGCCGAGGTCCAGCGAATAGAGCTGCTTATCCTTGAGGGTCTCCGGGACCTTGCCGTTAACGATATCGAGGGCCAGGCCCTCGACCACGGCGGTCTTACCCACACCGGGCTCACCGATGAGCACCGGGTTGTTCTTGGTCCGGCGAGACAGAACCTGCATGATGCGTTCAATCTCGGAATCGCGACCCACGACTGGGTCCAGCTTGCCGTCGCGCGCAGCCTGGGTGAGGTTGCGGCCAAACTGGTCCAGCACCAGGGAGTTGGAGCGCTCGCCGGAGCCACCCGGGCCAACACGGCCTCCCTGGCCAGCGCCGGCACCGGCGCCTACCGGGCCGGGGCCACCCTGGGACTGGCCGCCTTCGCCTTCATTCCCTTCGTAGCCGGAGAGCAGCTGGATAACCTGCTGGCGCACGCGCGGCAAGTCGGCGCCCAGCTTGGTCAGCACCTGAGCCGCCACGCCGTCACCCTCACGGATGAGGCCGAGCAGCAGGAACTCAGTGCCAATGTATTTGTGGCCCATCTGGAGCCCCTCACGCAGGGAGAGCTCGAGAACCTTCTTCGCGCGCGGGGTAAATGGGATGTGGCCGGTGTGCGGCTGAGAACCTTGACCAATAATCTCTTCCACCTCACGGCGGACGTCCTCCAGCGAGATCCCCATGGATTCCAAAGCCTTGGCCGCTACGCCTTCGCCTTCGTGAATAAGCCCCAGGAGGATGTGCTCGGTGCCGATGTAATTGTGGTTGAGCATGCGTGCTTCCTCCTGCGCCAAAACGATGACGCGGCGAGCACGGTCAGTAAACCTCTCGAACATTACCTCTTACCTTTCGCTGTAAATGTGTCATCCACTCTAACGCGCGGGGCGGACACTCCATTCGCGAATTCCGCACCCCCCCTACTCAAAAACCTCATTTCCCCAGGTAGAGCCACTGTACGCCGGTAGCGAACAGGTGGCGGGAGGCGTCGCCAAGCGCCTGCGCGCAAGCCTTAAAGTAAAGTAACTCTTCAGTCAACACTGGTTACATCCCCGCGGGAAGGAGCCTCCCCCGATGCAACAGGCACAGCACGGCACTCTGCTTATCGACGATCTGATTGGGCACTCCCGCCTCCTCGAGGTCTCCGAAAGCGTCACCCTTGGCCGCCAGGGGGACTTCCTACTGGCCTCCGATGATCCCGCCATGCACCGCACGTTCCTGCAGGTGTGGTCCAATGGCTCACAGTGGTTCATCAAGAACATCGGCAGTTTCATCGCCGCTACGATCCAGCCGCCCGCCGCCTGCGGCTTCGGCCGCACCCTCATCAGCCCCGGCAGCATTGAGGTCCTGCACCCGGGAACCTCCACGCTCTATTTCTCCACTGCCACCATGAGCTACGAGTGCGAGCTCACCGTCATGCAGTCGCTGCGCAGCCCACAGCCCAGCCTTCCACCGGATGGGCCGTTTACCACCCACGTCTTCGAGCCGAATGAGGAGCAGTGCCTGCTGCTCAAGACCCTCGCTCAGCCACTCCTCGACAACCCCGCTGCGGAGCCACGGGTGGTCGTGAGTAGTCAGCGCGAGCTAGCAGAGGCCCTAGACTGGACCGAAAAGAAAGTAGAGCGCAAGATTCAGACGCTGGCGGAGACCTTGCAAAAGCTCGGCGTTCCGCAGTTCCAGCCGGGCCAGAAAATCTCGTGGCGCATTGTGCTCGCCCAGTTCGCGGCCGCACACCCGCACTACTATGCGCACCTTTCATAACAATTCAGCATTATTGTTTTAAGCCGCTCACCGGTGCTGTTATTCTTTGTCTGATTCTGGCCCCTTTCTATTTTTATCCCCTTCTATCCCTCATCTGTCCCTCTGCAAGGATCTGACAACCAATGTTCGCCTCCGTCTCTCCGCGCGCGCTAGCTGGACTCGGCGTAGCGCTCCTCGCGCTGTCTGCGTGCGCGACGAACAAGGACACCGCGGAGGATGCGCCCAAATTCACGGTCACGGGCCAGACCACCCTGTCCCAGTACGAAGACGTTCCTGTCGAGGGGGCCGACTCCGAGAGCCCAGAACCCAGCGAACCTTCGCACCTGCGCCAGGAGGACGGCACCTACCTGCTCACGAAGAAGGAAGCGGGCCCCGGTGTGGTCAACGAAATCGTGGCCACCTACTCGGGCGTAGAGCCCTACGGTTTCCAAACCCTGCGCGTTGAGCTGGACAACCGGCGCTACGACGGGGCTACCGGCGGCTCTGCCCCGACCGGCGTGCTGCAGTGGGCCACCGGGGGTGCCCTTGTCCTCAGCGTGCAGGCCACGAACTTGAGTGGGGACGAGGCAGATCTGGACAACAATGCCGAATGGCAGGTGGCGCTTCTCGACGACACCCAGTCACACCACCTCAAGGAGGGCGAGGATTTCGTCGTGGACTGTGAGTCCGGCGAGTGCACGCTGGTTGCTCGGCTCACCGACCCCGGCGACTTCGTCGCAGAGATCAGCATCCGGCAGGCCGGTTATGAGCCTTTTGTCATTCACCAGCCCATCATCGTCGCCGCATAGCCATGAACAGCCAGCCCACCGCTTCCGGTCTGCCTTTGGATCTTGAGCCCGAGCTCAGCGCCAAGGGCTACTCGCAGTTCCACCAGATCGGTGCGGGTGGCATGGGCACCATCGTCTTTGCCCGCAAGGAAAGCTTGGACCGCGAGGTCGCCATCAAGGTCATCGCGCAGCATGCGGCCGAGGATGATGAGGAGGTCCGCCGCTTCATGGCGGAGATGCGCACCGTCGCGGCACTCGAGCATCCGGCCATCGTGCCTATCTACGATGGCGACATCACCCCGGGCGGCGTGCCTTATTTCATTATGAAATTTCTGCGCGGCCCTAGCTTGGAGGCGCACATTAACCAGCGGATCTTGGACAATTCCAAGTTCACGGTGGAGGAAACCGTGCAGCTGCTCGCGCCCATCGCACAGGCCCTGGACTACCTGGCGGCCCTGCCTTCGCCGGTCATTCACCGCGACGTCAAGCCCGCGAACATCATCGCCGATAGCACGCCTTCCCCCACGGCCCACAGTGATAACGAGGGCTGTACCGTCATGCTGGCGGACTTTGGCATCGCCATCAATGAGGACACGACGCGCTTGACCCGCGAAGGCCTGCGCGTGGGCACGGATGCCTACATGGCGCCGGAGCTCTACCCCACGCAGCTGGTCAAGCAGCCACCGCAGCCGACCGCCGCCAGCGACCGCTACTCGCTCGCGCTCATCGCGCTGGAGATGCTCACTCTGGTTAATCTGCGCCGCGCCACCAGTCCCCAGCAGTGGGCGCACAGCCGTGTGATACCGCAGTTGACCGCTCATAATCTGGCGCCTGGCGACGCTCCCCTCGCCCCCGCCCTCAACACTTTTTTCGCCAGCGCGCTGAACCCGGATCCTCATCAGCGCTTCGCCAGCGCATCGGAGATGCTCGCGGAGCTGAGTGAGCTGGCGTCCGCGCCGCGCCCCGCAGCCCCGGATGCTGCCGCCGGCCCTGCTACGCCACCGGCCAGCCCCCACCACGAGCGCGCCCAGCAGCCGCGGCGCCGCCATCTGAGCATCCTCGGGGGCGTGCTTGCGGCGGTGTTGCTGTGTCTGGCAGTCGCCGGCGGACTAGCGCTGTACGGCGCGGGGTGGGACGACTACGACGAGGTTCTGGCCCAACAATTTCCACAGTTGTTGCCGGAGCACCCTGGCCGCGCTCCGTGGCGCAACCTCGACTGCCGCCCCGCGCTGCCGGAAGCGGGGCAGCAGGCTCGAATCGTGTGCAGGGGCGACGACCTCACGCTCGTCGCAGCTGATTTCGGCACGGAGGACAACCGTAACTCCATCATGCCGCGCCGCCTCGACGTCTTAGTCCAGGATGCGTGCAGCATCACCTCGGCGGAAATCCCTCACCAGCCGGGAACGTGGGGAGTGTACCCCTCGGGCGTCTCCGCGCGTTTTGCTCTCGTTCTTGCTGGTCCGCAGGCCCACGAGGACCGTTTGAGCTTGCCCATCTGTTAGCCCACCCTGGCGGGAGCGCTGTGTCACGCCCATGGACACGGTGTCGCCTTTAGAATGAGGAAGATTCGTATACCTCACCGTCGACCTCCTCCACGAAGGATTTCTCTCACCGTGACTACGCTTCCTGAATTTTTCACTACCCAGCACCGGCTGCGCGAGAAGGCTGTCTTGGACCAAGGGACGGGCTCCTCGCTGTTTCTCGTGGAAGATCCCTCGCAAGACGAACTCCTCGTAGAGATTTATGGTCCGGAGCACCGCGGCGTGCTCCGCCAGTCCGGAATCGTTGGCCAGCTGCAGCACAGCGCTATTGCCCCCGTCGTGGGCACGGGCACGATGAACAATGGTCAGGAGTTTTTTGTACGCCGCAGCCTGCCGGGCGAGCAGCTGTCGAAGTACACGTCATCTGGCATCGGCGCCCATCACCTTTCCCAGGAGGAGGCTCTCGCCGTCTTTGCTCCCTTGGCCGACGCCACGGACTTCCTTATCCAGCAGGGCCGCGCTGGCTTCGCTCTCCGTGCGCTCAACCCGCGACGCATCATCCTCACCGATAACCGCGCGAACGCCTTCTTCGCCACGGTCGGCCCGGCCACCGCTACCGACGCCCCCACTGCCTCCGCGAAGGAGGTCATTGACCGCCTAGCCCAGCTCGTCTCCGCGGCCTACCCAGGCTTCCGTGCTGCGGCCGCCTACCCCTCAGCGGCCGCCGTTATCGACGCCGTGCGCAGCACAAACACAGATAGTCCGGGCGCGGCCTCGTGGCAGTCAGCTCCGCAGCCCACCGCCGCCCCACAGGCGGACTGGGCCGGGCCGCAGCAACCCCAGCAACCCCAGCAACCGCAACCTGGCTATGCTGCCGATCCCGCGGAGTCATCACCCACCACGCGCACCTCGAAATCGAAGGGCAAGGTCTTTGCGGGCTTGGGCGTGGGCCTTCTTCTCCTGCTCCTGGTTGGTGGGCTGCTGTGGTTCTTCTTGGGGCGGTCGGCGTGGTCCGACTCAGAGCAGGCGCTTGCCGACGGCCACCCCGGGCTCATCAGCTCCCGCCCCGGCGACGAAGGCTTCAACGGCGCCACCTGCGAATCCCGTGCTCCGGAGGACGGCCAAGAGGCGAAGATTACGTGCGTTGGTGACGGCGTGAGCTACTCCGTGGCGCGGTACGGGGACGTCACCCAGCGCGAGGCCGCCGGCCCGACGCAGGGCGCGCAGGAACTATCCAACGGACGCTGCACCGTGTACAGCTACGACATTTCCGATTCCGAGCCGGTGTTCTACATGAGCGCCGAGGACTCCACCGACGCCGTCCTCGTCTGGGGCGAGGACGCAGAGGACATCCGCCTCAACCTACCTCTGTGTTAAACCGCGCACTTAGTCCGCGCGCTTAAGCAGCGGTGCTATCACCGCAATGGCGATGCCGGCCACGCCGGCAAACAGGAAAGCCCAGTGCGTTCCCTGCGCCGTCGCCGCGGCCGGGCTTAGCCCAGCGGCAGCGCCAGCCAGGGTGCCGCGGGTGAGGAAGACAACGAGCAAAGCCGTTCCCGTCGCACCCGCCAACTGCTGGAAAGTGTTCATGATTGCCGAGCCGTGCGAGTAGAGCTTCTTCGGAAGCGAGGACAGCGCAGTGGTCATCAGCGGCGTCATCATCAAGCACATGCCGAGGGAGAAGATCACGTGCATACCCACGACCATCCACACAGCTGAGTTCTCACCCAAGGTGGCCATGAGCCACAGCCCGGCCACCATGAGCAGTGAGCCAGGAATCATGAGCGGGCGCGGGCCATAGGAATCGAAGAGCCGGCCCACAATCGGAGAGAGGAAGGCTTGGAGGATGCCGCCCGGCATCACCGCCAACCCCGTGGCAAAGGCCGTAGCACCCAGTGTGGTTTGCAGATAGATGGGCAAGACCGTGACCATTCCCAGCATGAGCCCAAAGGACAGGAGGAGGATGATCACCGCGAGGGTGAAATTGCGCACACGGAAGGGACGCAGATCCATCAGGGCGCGATCCTCCAGCGCCAAGCGCTGCTGCCGACGGATGAATACGGCAAGCGCGATGACGCCCACCACGGTAACGGCGATGTCCACCCAGCCGTCACCCTGCAGGATCTTTTCCATCGAGGACAGGCCGTAGATCAAACCGCCAAACGCGAAGGCGGAAAGGACGACGGAGAGGCCGTCGAGCGGGGTATCACGGTTCTCCCCCACATTGTCCAAACGCCACAGCCCGGCGACGAGAATGAGGGCGATGAGCGGGACCATGGCCCAGAAGATAACGTGCCAGGTGAAGTGGTTGAGAATCGCTCCGCCGACGGTGGGGCCCAATGCCGGGGCCACGGAGATCACCACGGAAATGATGCCCATCACCGTGCCACGACGCTGCGCTGGGACCAGCGTCATGGCCACGGTCATAAGGGTAGGGATCATCAAAGCGGTTCCGCCAGCTTGAAGGACGCGGCCCACCAGCAGGATGAAGAAGCTCGGTGCGAGGGCCGCCACCACGGTTCCGGCCAGGAAGAGCCCCGCGGACGCAACGAAGATCTGGCGCGTCGTGAGCCTTTCCAGAAGGAAGCCGGTGGTCGGGATAACCACAGCCATGGTGAGCATGAATCCCGTCAACAACCACTGGGCACTCGTGGCAGGAATGGAGTAGTCCGCCATAATAGCTGGTAGCGCAACGGAGAGCGAGGTCTCGTTGAGAATCATGACCATCGCTCCCAGCACCAGGATGCTGAGGGTAGTTATTACCTTCGAAGGGATTTCAGCGGACATGCGGCCGGCTACACCTTTCAACTTTTCTATTTTGGGTCTTCAGCGCTGCTACTCACATCGTCAGCGCCCAAGAGACAACACGTGAGCGATTTAGTGTATTCCTCTGGTGGCCGGGGGTGCCACACGAGCCAAATGTGAACCCTCGTTGGGTGGCACTCCCCGGAATCTCAGCAGGCGCGCTAGGCCACACGGCAGTGTAAAGGTGACAGCGCCCTCCGTACTACTCAAAGCTCTAAAAGCTACTGCCTAAAGTTACAGAAAGGCCTCTGGATGCAGCGCGACCTCCTTGTCACTAACTCCGCTGGGGAACGCGCCGTCGTGCGCCCAGGTCAGCAGCTCGTGGCAGGCCGCGCGGGGGACTTCCCACTGGCTCCTGATGACGCCTCCATGCACCGTCACTTCCTCCACTTCTGGCAGCAAGAGGACAACTGGATGGTGAGTAACGTGGGCAGCTTCCTCGCGGCGGAGTTATCCTCCCCACACATCCGCACGCACGGCCCCATCAGGCTGCTGCCGCACGCTACCGCAGCCATCCCCGAGGGCACCTCGCTGCTGTGCTTCACGACGCCCAGCGGCTCCTACGAACTCACGCTGACTCGCGGCCCGCACTGATCTAGCGCTGCCCACCTTTCTCTGACACGAGTGCACGCGCGGCCGGGTCCAGGACGACGACAGCGCCACCGTCTTCAATGCTGCAGCCAAGCCACCGATAGTCGGGCTCGTCTGGCCAGCCGGGATCGGCGTTATAGGAGCAACTGAAATCATCTTCCATGAGGTACCCACGGTTGCCGCCCTCCATGGGCGCGAAGTCATAGTTCTTGTAATACTCAAGAACTTCCATTGCCCGCGCGCAATTCGTCCCGTTTTCTTTGGCATAGACATACTCGCCATTGCCGAGGTCCCCACAGATGGTTCCGGTCATAGCTTTCCCTTCCCCATCTGGCTGCGGTGGGAAGGTATCGGAGTAGTACTCACCATCGTCTTTCACTGTGAAGTGGTGGCCATCGATCTTGACCGTGAACTCATCCTCATTCACGGATTCAAACGTCACACCGTTCATCGTGACGGTGTTCCCTGCTTCTAGCATGGTGGGCGCCGCGGCGTCTCCGCCCATTTTCACATTGGGATAAAAGCCCGCGTTCGCATCGAAGTTGACGGAGTTAGAAAGCCAGAACGGCTGCCCGGTCGCCGGGTACAGGGGCGGATCAGCGAGCATTACGCTGCACCCGATCAAACCTTGATCTTCAGTAACTGTGCAGGCCACACGGTCATTCGGGCTGCTCACTCCATACACCGTGGAGGTCGCGTGTCCCAAGTTGGTGGCGATGAAGTCTTCCTTATCTAATTCTTTAAGGCCCGAGTCACCTTCCTTGTCCTTCGCGGACGTCGGAGCCGGGCTCGCTTCCGTAGATTCAGTGTTATCGGCGGAAGTCTCGGCGGTGGAGGTGTTGTGGAATTGCGGCTCACCGCTGGTGGAATCCTCGGCAGCAGAACACGCTGCCGCTGTACAGGCGATCAGTGCGAGGGGCAGGGCATTCAGAAGCTTTGTCACACCTGCATTTTCCCATGGATTGGTCAATCCTGCGGCTAGCCGCAGCAACTTTCCCTCATTGGGGGCTGGAGGCGCAGCAATGAGAAAACCCGAAAACCCGCGCAGCCACCACAGTGGCGGGCGCGGGCAGGTGGAGGCTAGGAGAAACTTGTGATGTCTATGGAGTTTTTGGACACGGAGTCT
>NZ_KV805010.1:0-3547 GCF_001811515.1 Corynebacterium sp. HMSC076G08
AGCTCCACTACGTGTCCACGATTTGCGGGCAACCTCACACCCCTTAGAGAATTAAATTATATTTTTCATTGACTGTGCCTTGGCTCACTGCTACCCTTTCTGTAACTTCACTCATGAAAGGAGGAGGCCAATGTCATTCGATTTTGAAGTGATTTCCACCCAGAATCTGATGGAAGCCCACCGCGTTGGACAGGCATAAAACATCAGACAACCACGGGGACCTGAATACATTCGGGCCCCCTTTTTACTTTAAGGAGAACAATGTCCTTGATATCATTCCGGACCGCCCATGAAGTTAGGCCTCTAGGGGATGGCAGGTCAGTTGTTGGATCAAACACGGCAGGAATCGGGCACTATGTCCAGGATCCAGACCACCATCTCCAAAAATTGAATAAAATTTTAAACGGCACCCTAAATCAGCAAGAAGCTACCGAACAGATCGCTAAGCAAACGGGAATTTCTCCCTTTAATGCACATACTCTGCTCGAGAAGCTAATCCAGCTAGGACACATTGAGGCCATTTCTCAACCCAACTTAACCCCAGAACAACAGACTCGTTTTTCTCGCAGTACTGCGCTCTACTCATGGCTAGGCGGATTTGGGAAATTTGATCGATGGGCTCCTCAAGAAATTATCTGCTCGTCGAGCATTTGTATTTTAGGGGCCGGAGGCATTGGATCTAGCATCGCGTTACAGATGGCCGCAAGTGGAATAGGAAAAATAACTCTCGTTGATTTTGACACTGTCGAGTTGTCCAACCTGAATCGACAAATTGCTTATTCGGAAAAATCTATCGGCAAATTAAAGACTGATGAACTCAAAAATAGGATTAGAGAGTTAAATAGCGATTGCTCAGTACGTACGATCGAGCGAAAAATTGAAGGAGTAGAGGAATTAATTCCCATTTTCAAGGAAGCAGATCTAGCTATAAGAGCAATCGACAACCCACCCGAATCGGCATATTGGGTATCAGAAGCCGCAATAGCCACCAAAAAGCCCTGGATTGACTGCAGCTACGCCGGGCCGATGGCGGTTTGCGCGACTTTTGTCCCCGGAACGACAGGGTGCTACCGATGCCTTCGAGAAAGTGAAAAACAACGGCTGCAACAGAATAATATTTCTGGACTCTACGAGGAAACCCCTCTTGGAATTAACGCTGCGATAGCACCTATCGTGTCAATAGCCAGTGCATTGGCTTCACTCGAAGCCTTAAGGTTCTTAGTCTCAAGAACCAACTTATCTATGGGCAAAGTTCTACATCAAAACCTTGCAGACTATTCAAATCAATATTCCATTGATTTCCCCTCGTCTTGCCAACATTAGCCTTCATGAAAGGACTAAGAAATGGCCACCTTAATGAGTATTCCTGGCTATCGCCGCTTAGTCGGAACAATGGCGTTCAACCAAACTGGTTATGCAATGGCTTCAGTAATAGTTCCACTATTGATTTTTGACATAAGCAAAAACGCCACACTGGCAGGATCAGTATCAGCTTTTGGAACAGGTTCGCTTATTCTTTTGAGCCTGTTTGCCGGTGCATTAACAGATAAGTTTCATCCCTCAGTAGTGCTAAAACTAGTTACTCTCGCTCAAACGATCATTTGGATCAGCATTGCTCTCATGCTCTCCTTTAGTGATCTTCCGTTACTCCCCATAGTTTTATGCATCGTTCTCGCTTCCGCGCTCTCTGCATTCGACGCACCAAGCGAACAAAGTCTCATCAAGCAGATGGTCCCTACAAGCGATCTAGGTACAGCAAATGCTATCGCGCATGGACGTGAATCCACTGCGGAAGTTTTCGGCGGACCGAGCGCCGGACTTCTTTACGGTTTAAACCCCCACTTAGCTCTTTTTGTCCAGGGAGCATTCCATGCCATCGCCTGCGCTCTCGTTCCTCGAAAGCCTAATTCAGCGTCAACAAATCAGCTACCCGAAGAACACGACACAAATGTTTCTGTTCTAAAGTCCTCGACTGATGGGTTCCGTTTTGTATTTAGCCACACAGGGCTGCGCGCAATCACTCTCGTGGCAGCCGTTGCCAACATTCCAATGTCAGCTTTTATCTTGGTACTGATTTTTTCATACCGCGCTACAGGAGAATCTGCATTCATTATCGGTTTGATTTCAGCATCTTTTGGATCCGGTGTCATCGTAGGTTCTTTTTTGGCCAGCAAGCTAGCAGAGGTTGTACCACTAGGAAAACTTGGCACTATAGCTTTACTTACCTTCACAATAAGCCTTATTGTGCTTACCACACTACATAGCAATACGGTCGCCACCATCATTGCTTTGTTTATCGCGGGTCTACCCCTAGCGTCTTTTAATACTGCAATTGGGGCTTTTACTGCCGCCATTACCCCTGACTACCGAATGGGCGCAGTAACCACAGCTTCTACCATTCCTGGAATATTTCTCATGCCATTCGGAGCATTTCTCGCTGGCTTTGGATTTGAGCACTGGGGAGCTTCAACAACACTCGGACTCATTTCAACATTCGCGCTCATTGCCACCATGATGACGCTAACCTCAGCGGTTCGCGGAATACCATTGCTATCTCAACTCGACGAAGTTCAATCCTGATAGTTCCACTCTGCACTGTAATGCTCTTAAAATAAGGATTACCCCATAGAACGATTAAGCCAAATAACTTTCGACGACATATACCTCATCTCCCCGTCCAGTTGGAATGATTGAAACACCGTAATGCTCCCAGACCTAATCAAAATCCAGGACTTCCAGAAAGAGAACTCTGGGCGACTGGTGAGCGACGGTTTCAAGGAGCCCGACCCCCGGAAAGTAGACACCGTGGGGTGAACAAAATGTAGGTGTAAGCCTATCAGGCCTTAAGCGGCTTGGGACTCGAACTCATCGGGGGTTTGGTATCCGCACCATGTGTGCCGACGGCACGTGTTGTAGCGCACGCACCACCGGAATACGTCTCTGCGGCAGATAAGTTGATTGGCGAAGGTCTTTGTATCTTTGAGGACCTCCCGTTTTAAAGCCGCGCTGAACGACTCAGCGAGCGAATTATCCGCGCTGGTTCCCACCGCGCCCATCGACTGGGTAACGCCCAAGCGCCTGCATGTTGCCTGGAACTGCGATGAGGTGTACACGCTTCCGTGATCTGAGTGGAAAATCGCACCGTCTAGACCTCCTCGCAGGTGGGAAGCGTTTTCGAGGGCTTCTTCTACCAGTTCGGTGCGCATGTGATCTGCGATAGCAAAGCCGATAAGTTTGCGGGAGAAACAATCAATAGCTGTTGCTAAGTACATGTTCGTTCCGTCTGCGATCGGCAGATACGTAATATCGCCGACAAGCACACGATTTGCAGCGCAGGCGGTGAAGTCACGGTTCACCAAGTCTGCGAACACGCGCCGGCCTTTGTCGCGCACAGTGGTCTTGACCCTGCGCTTCTTCTGAAATCCGAACAGGTTCTGGGCCCGCATCAAGCGGGCCACCTTTTTGCGATTGATCCGCTTGGCAGGGGTTGTAGCACCGTCGCGACGTGTGGGATCTGGGGTTGCCCGCAAATCGTGGACACGTAGTG